>NZ_JBHWVM010000009.1:0-135523 GCF_042736805.1 Streptomyces sp. NPDC060031 | reverse complement strand
CCTCGGAGCTATCGCTCCGAGGCGCCCCCTGTACGTCTGTATGTGCTGCTTTCAGATGCGGACCTGGACGGCGCGGCTGAGGCGGTCGTGGAGGCCGCGGCCGTCGCGGTCCCAGACGATCGCCGGGATGACCAGGGCCAGCAGCACGGTGCGCAGCACCACGCGGCCGGGGCCGAGGCGCCCGCCGTCCTGCGAGATGACCCGGAGTCCCAGGATCCGCTTCCCGGGGGTGAAGCCCACGGTGCCGACGGTAAGGATGCTCAGGATCACGAAGAGCGCCAGCGTCCAGTTGCCCGTCGCGCTCGCGTCGCGGCCCGTGATCAGCCCGTATGCGATCAGCTGACAGCCGATCCAGTCGATGGCCACGGCGCCGAACCGGCGTCCGAACCGTGCCACCGAGCCGGGCCCCTGCTGCGGCAGGCCGAGCTGCTGGCCGGGGTAGCCGAAGTCGACGCCCATGTCCTCGGCGGCCGCGCGGGGGCCGGAGAGCCAGGATCCGATTGCTTGCCTCTTGTCCACCCGACCACGGTACCGGTGCTGCTCCCCGGCATTCCGGCGGGACCCTGGTTAACTTGTGCGAAACAAATGGGTCATGCCTGAGAAATCCCGTCTGCTTATGGTCGGGTCAGCGTGCGGCACCGCACTGACGCACCACGAGCTATAAAGCCCGCCCTGCCCCGGGGCCGGGAGTAGGAGGAGTTGGATGTTCCAGAACGCCGACGAAGTGAAGCGGTACATCGAGGAGAACGACGTCAAGTTCGTCGACGTCCGCTTCTGTGACCTGCCTGGTGTGATGCAGCACTTCACCATTCCGGGGCGCGCGTTCGACCCGAACGAGGAGCTGGCCTTCGACGGCTCCTCGATCCGCGGCTTCCAGGCGATCCACGAGTCCGACATGGCGCTGCGCGCCGACATCAGCACCGCGCGCCTGGACCCGTTCCGCAAGGACAAGACGCTCAACATCAACTTCTTCATCCACGACCCGATCACGGGTGAGGCCTACAGCCGCGACCCGCGCAACATCGCGAAGAAGGCCGAGGCGTACCTCGCCTCCACCGGCATCGCCGACACCGCGTACTTCGGGCCCGAGGCCGAGTTCTACGTGTTCGACAGCGTGCGCTTCGCGACCACCGCGAACGAGAGCTTCTACCACATCGACTCCGAGGCCGGCGCCTGGAACACCGGTTCCGAGGAGAACAACCGCGGCTACAAGGTCCGCTACAAGGGCGGTTACTTCCCGGTCGCCCCGGTCGACCACTTCGCCGACCTGCGCGCCGAGATCTCCCTCGAACTGGACGCCCAGGGCCTCCAGGTCGAGCGTCAGCACCACGAGGTCGGCACCGGTGGCCAGGCCGAGATCAACTACAAGTTCAACACGCTGCTCGCCGCGGCCGACGACCTGATGCTCTTCAAGTACATCGTGAAGAACGTCGCCTGGCGCAACGGCAAGACCGCGACCTTCATGCCGAAGCCGATCTTCGGTGACAACGGCTCGGGCATGCACGTCCACCAGTCGCTGTGGGCCAACGGCGACCCGCTGTTCTACGACGAGGCCGGCTACGCGGGCCTGTCGGACACCGCGCGCTACTACATCGGCGGCATCCTCAAGCACGCCCCGTCGCTGCTGGCGTTCACCAACCCGACGGTGAACTCCTACCACCGCCTGGTCCCGGGCTTCGAGGCGCCGGTCAACATGGTGTACTCGCAGCGCAACCGCTCCGCGGCCATGCGCATCCCGATCACGGGCTCCAACCCGAAGGCCAAGCGCGTCGAGTTCCGCGCCCCGGACCCGTCCTCGAACCCGTACCTGGCGTTCGCGGCGCTCCTCCTGGCCGGCCTCGACGGCGTCAAGAACAAGATCGAGCCGATGGAGCCGATCGACAAGGACCTCTACGAGCTCTCGCCCGACGAGCACGCGAGCGTCCCGCAGGTCCCGACCAGCCTCGAGGACGTCCTCAAGGCCCTGGAGGCGGACCACGAGTACCTCCTGGCCGGCGGTGTCTTCACCCCCGACCTGATCGAGACCTGGATCGACTACAAGCGCACGCACGAGATCGCCCCGATCGCGCAGCGCCCGCACCCGCACGAGTTCGAGCTCTACTTCGACCTCTAAACAGCGCGCGAAGCCCCGCCCGTCTCCTCGGAGACCGGCGGGGCTTCGTCGTTTCCGGCTAGGTTCGGCCCATGGAAGACCCATGGAAGACCATCGCCGCGCTCGTCGCGCGGTTCGACGCGCACGACCGGGAGCGCGGGGTCGCGCGGGAGGAGAGCGTGACGCTGCAGATCCTGAAGATCGGGGAGGAGTTCGGCGAGGCCGCGCAGGCCGTCATCGGGGCCAAGGGGAGCAATCCGCGCAAGGGGAACTCGCACACCTGGGGCGACGTCGAGGCGGAGGTCGCCGACGTCATCGTGACGGCGATGGTCGCGCTCGCCCGGATGCGGCCCGACGCCCCCGCCTTCTTCGCCTCGCACCTGGAGGAGAAGTCGCGGAACTTCCTCTGATCAGCGCAGCAGGGGCATGGCGCCGGTGAGGTCGCGCAGGCAGCGGACCGCGAGTTCCGCCGGGGAGCCGGGGCCGCTGACCGGGGCGTCGGTGCCCGACCAGAGTTCCAGGGCGATGCGGATGGCGTCCGTGGCCGCCGCGGCGAGGAGGCGGACGCCGAGCACGTCGGCGTCGGGGCCGGCCAGCCGGGCCACCACCGGGACCAGGCGCTCCTCGGAGTCCTGGTTCACCTTGTACCAGACCGCGCGCAGGGCCTCGTCGGTCGCCGCGGCGCGGAGCAGGCCGCGGGTGACCTCCAGGCCCTCCTCGACGGCCCGGGAGTCGCTCAGTGAGCGGGTGACGGCGCGTTCCAGGGCCTCGGTCAGCGGGGTGCCGGGGTCCTCCTCGGCGAGCAGGGCGCGCCAGGCGTCACCGCCGCCCGCGAGCAGCGGGGCCACCGCCTCCTGCTTGTTGCGGAAGTAGCGGTAGAACGTCCGCAGTGCCACGCCCGCCCGGTGGGCGATGTCCTCGGCGGTGGTGGCGTCCGGGCCGTGCTCGGCGAACAGTTCGCAGGCCGCGCGGGCGATGTCGAGCTGGGTGGCGGCCTTGCGGCGCTCGGTCAGCGACTGGGCTGCGGGGCCGGCCTGGGGAGCGTACGGACGTGGGGATCTCACGAAGGAAGAGTACTCCCCGGGACCGCCGACAACTGCATGCATTGTCATACTGGCAAAACGTGTCACCGCGCCGGTAGGGTCGCCCCATGAACCGTTACGAAGCACGACGAGTCCTCATCACCGGCGGCGGCTCCGGCATCGGCCAGGCCACCGTCCACCGCATTCTGTCGGAGGGCGGCCGCGTCCACACCGTGGACGTCAGCGAGGCCGGCCTCAAGGCCACCGCCGAGCAGGCCGCCGCCGACGGGCACGGAGCCCGGCTGACCACCGCCGTACTCGACATATCCGACGAGAGCGCGGTCAAGGAAGGCGTGGCCGCCGCCGTCGAGAGCCTCGGCGGGCTCGACGTACTCGTCAACGCCGCGGGCATCCTGCGCTCCGCGCACACCCACGAGACCACCCTCGACCTCTGGAACAAGGTCATCGGCGTCAACCTGACCGGCACCTTCCTGGTGATCCGCGCCGCGCTCCCGGCGCTGCTGGAGGGCGCGCAGCCGGTCGTCGTCAACTTCAGCTCCACCTCGGCGTCCTTCGCCCACCCCTACATGTCCGCCTACGCGGCCAGCAAGGGCGGCATCCAGTCCATGACCCACGCGCTGGCCGCCGAGTACAGCAAGCAGGGCCTGCGCTTCGTCTCCGTCGCGCCCGGCTCCATCGAGAGCGGCATGACCACCGGCACCGGCCCCGGCCTGCCCGAGGACACCGACTGGAGCCTGTTCGCCAAGCTCGCCCCGGCCCTCGGCCAGGGCTTCGCAGGCCCGCAGACCGTCGCCGGCGTCGTCGCCATGCTGGGCTCCGAGGACGGCGCCTTCATCACCGGTACGGAGATCCGCATCGACGGCGGTACGCACTACTAGGCGTCAGCAGGCGTCATTCGGCATCAGCAGGCATCAGCCTCTGAAACGGTCCCAGAGCCGGGGGAAGCGCTCCGCGAGCACGGCTTCGTCCTCGAAGTCCAGCGGGGCGCCCTCCGGCTCCGCCGCTTGCAGCGGGACCCCCAGATCCGGCGCCACCGCCCCGGTCAACTGCTCGTACGCCTCGTCGGCCGCGTACCCCAGCTCCTCGCCGTCCCCGTCGATCTCCTCGTCGAACTCGGCCAGCAGCTCCGCCAGCTGGTCCGGGTCGTGCACCCCGCCCTCGAAGACCTCCCGGCCCTGGCCGATCAGCCAGCACCGGAAGTAGTCGAACGCGTCGTCGCTCGCCCCGTCGAGCAGGACCCACGCGGCGCCCCACAGGTCCCAGGTGTAGGCCCGGTTGTACCGGGACTCGAAGTGCCGGGCGAAGTCCAGGACGGAGTCCGGATCGAGCTGCGCGAGCCGCTCCACGAGCAGCTCGGCGTGCTCCTCGGGGTCGCCCTCGGCGGCCTCGCGGGTACGGTCGACGATCTCCCAGAACTCCGTCTCGTCCATCACCGCTCCAGCATCACGGGTCCACCCCCACGCCGCCACCGCGCATACGGCCAAAGGCCGGTTGTCCCACCTTCTCGGCCGTACCCCGTGGTCCGGAAGCCGCCCCCCGGCCGCATACTCGCATCAGGAGCACAGGGGTGGGAGGGGTGCGCATGCGGGGCGAATTACTGGAAGGCCGGTACAGGCTGGAGGAGCGCCTGGGCGGGGGCGGCATGGGCGAGGTCTGGAGCGCCCTCGACGTGAAGATGCAGCGGCCGGTCGCCGCCAAACTCGTCCAGGCCGTTCGCGGCATGGACGAGGCGGAAGTCGAGAAGCGGTTCACGCACGAGGTGCGCTCGGCCGCGAACCTTCCGCACCGCCACACGGTGACGGTCCACGACTGCGGCGAGGCCCTGCTGTCCGGCCGCCGGATGCTCTACCTGGTCATGGAACGCCTCGACGGCCGCACCCTGGCGCAAGCCTTCCTCGACCGCGCGCCGGCGCCCGCGCCCTGGTACGACGTCGTCGACTGGGCCTGCCAGATCGCGGCGGCCCTCACGGCCGCCCACGAGCGTGGCATCGTGCACCGGGACATCAAGCCGCAGAACGTCATCCTCACCGAAAGCGGCGTCATCAAGGTCCTGGACTTCGGCCTCGCCAAGTTCCTCAGCGAGACGCTGCGCGTCGCGGAACTCACAGCCACCGGCGCCGGACTCGGTACCCCGCTGTACATGTCCCCCGAGCAGTGCCGCGGCGACCGCGCGATCGACCACCGCGCCGACCTCTACAGCCTGGGCTGTCTCCTGTACGAGGGTCTCGCGGGGCACCCGCCGTTCACGGCGTCCAGCACGCACGGGATGCTCTACAAGCAGATCTACGAGGCCCCCGTCCCGCTGTCCGAAGCCGTGGCAGGGATTCCCGTACGGGTCACCGACCTCGTGATGAGGCTGCTCGCCAAGAGCCCGCAGGACCGGCCGGCCGAAGCGGCCGCCGCCATCGCGGAGATGCGGGCCGCGCTCGACGAGCACAGACGGGCGACCGTCGTGACGCGCGAGGACAAGACGAAGGTCGTGCAGGCGCTGGCCGACGCACAGGCCCTCGCCCGCTTCGTGACGGAGGAGGCCCAGACCCAGGCGGCCCGGGTACGGGCGCGGGCGGAGCAGGACGCGGCGGCCTGGCGCGCAGAGGCCGAGGAGATCCTCGACCGGGCCCGCATCAGGGAGGAGCGGGCGGCCGCCGCGGCCCACGAGGCGGAACGCAAGCTCGCCAGGGCGCGCGAGGAGGCCGAAGCGGCCGAGACCCTGCGGGCGCGGCTCGGGGAAGCCAAGGAAGCGGGCCGACTCGCCCTGAACGAGGCCGAGGCCAGGCGAGTGGCGGCCGACGCGCTGTTCGAGGAGACCCGCGCCAAGGCCGCGCAGGCCGCCGCGGACTTCGAGACCGGCCTGGCCAAGCGCCGAGAGCAGTCCGCGCGTGACCTGGCTGCGCGTCAGGCCAAGGCCGAGAGGCGTCTCGCGGAGATCGAGCACCGTGCCGAGCAGCTGCGTCTGGAGGCCGAGAAGCTCCGTACGGAGGCCGAGTGGCGGGCCCGCCAGACCGTGGAGACCGCGCAGCACCGTGCGGGCGAGCTGGTGGCCGAGGCACAGCAGGAGGCGGATCGGATGCAGGGCGATGCCGCACGGGAGCAGGCCGAGATCGACGCGGAGCGGGAGGTGGTGGTCGCCCGCCTGGAGAACCTGCGGAATCTCCTGACCTCCCGGAGGGGGTCCGTGCAACGGCCCTTGGAGCAGCAGGAAAGCCAGCAGGTCACCCGGTGAAACGCCGTGAGGCGGCCCGCCCCCGAAGGGGTGGGCCGCCTCACCGGCGGACGCGCACGGCTCAGAGGCCGTAGCGCTCCCGGGCCTCCTTGACGGAGGACGCCGGGACCTCGCCGCGGCGGGCGAGCTGGGCCAGCGCGGCCACCACGATGGACTGGGCGTCGACGCCGAAGTGGCGGCGGGCGCCCTCACGGGTGTCGGACAGGCCGAAGCCGTCGGTGCCCAGCGAGGTGTAGTCCTGCTCCACCCACTGGCTGATCTGGTCCGGGACCTGGCGCATCCAGTCGGACACGGCGAGGACCGGGCTGGTCACGCCCTCCAGCGCGCGGGTGACGTACGGGGTGCGCACCTCGCCGCGCAGCAGGGCCTCGTCGCACTCCAGCGCGTCGCGGCGCAGCTCGCCCCAGGAAGTGGCGGACCAGACGTCGGCGGCCACGTTCCAGTCGGCGGCGAGCAGCTGCTGCGCCTCCAGCACCCAGTGGATCGCCGTACCCGAGGCCATCAGCTGGACCTTCGGGGCGTCGGCGGCCAGGGCCGCCCCGGCCAGGTCGGCCGCCGTGTTGAAGCGGTAGAGGCCGCGCAGGATGCCTTCCTCGACGCCCTCGGGCATCGCGGGCTGCACCTTCGGCTCGTTGTAGACCGTCAGGTAGTAGAAGACGTCTTCCGGCTTCTCGCCGTACATGCGGCGCAGACCGTCCTTGACGATCACCGCGATCTCGTACGCGAAGGCCGGGTCGTAGTTGAGAGACGCCGGGTTCGTGGACGCGATCAGGTGCGAGTGGCCGTCGGCGTGCTGCAGGCCCTCACCGGTCAGCGTGGTGCGGCCGGCGGTGGCGCCGACGATGAAGCCCTTGCCGAGCTGGTCGGCGAGCTGCCACATCTGGTCGGCGGTGCGCTGCCAGCCGAACATCGAGTAGAAGATGTAGAAGGGGATCATCGGCTCGCCGTGCGTCGCGTACGACGTGCAGGCGGCGATGAAGTCGGCCATGGCGCCGGCCTCGGTGATCCCCTCGTTGAGGATCTGGCCGTCCTTGGCTTCCTTGTAGTACATGAGCTGGTCGCGGTCGACCGGCTCGTACGTCTGACCCAGCGGCGAGTAGATGCCGGCCGAGGGGAAGAGGGACTCCATGCCGAAGGTGCGGGCCTCGTCGGGGACGATCGGCACCCAGCGCTTGCCGGTCTCCTTGTCCCGCATCAGGTCCTTGACGAGCCGGACGAAGGCCATGGTGGTGGCCATCTCCTGCTTGCCGGAGCCCTTGAGCAGCGGGGCGAAGGAGCGCTCGGCCGGAGCCGGCAGGGCCACGTGCTTGACCTTGCGGGCCGGGACCGGGCCGCCGAGGGCCGCGCGGCGCTCGTTCAGGTACTGCACCTCGGGGCTGTTCGCGCCCGGGTGGCCGTACGGGACCTGGCCGTCGGCGAAGGCGCTGTCCGGGATCGGGAGGCCGAGGAGGTCACGCATGTCCTTGAACTCGTCGACCGTCAGCTTCTTCATCTGGTGGTTCGCGTTCTTCGACTCGAACCCGGCACCCAGCGTGTAGCCCTTGACGGTCTGCGCGAGGATGACCGTCGGCGCGCCCTTGTGCTCCAGGGCGGCCTTGTACGCGGCGTAGACCTTGCGGGGCTCGTGGCCGCCGCGCGAGCTGTGGAAGCACTCGGCGATCTTCGCGTCGGAGAGCACACCGGCCAGCTGCACGAGCTCGGCGTTGGCGCCGAAGAAGTGCTGGCGGATGTACGCCACGTCGCGGGTCGCGTACGTCTGGAACTGTGCGTCGGGTACCTCGCGCAGGCGGCGTACCAGGGCGCCCGTGGTGTCGAGCTGGAACAGCTCGTCCCAGGCGGAGCCCCACAGCGACTTGATGACGTTCCAGCCGGCGCCGCGGAACTGGGCTTCCAGTTCCTGCACCACGCGGAAGTTGGCGCGGACCGGACCGTCGAGGCGCTGCAGGTTGCAGTTGATGACGAAGGTCAGGTTGTCGAGCTGCTCGCGGGAGGCGAGGGCCAGGGCGGCGGTCGACTCGGGCTCGTCCATCTCGCCGTCGCCCAGGAAGGCCCAGACGTGCGAGTTCGCGGTGTCCTTGATGCTGCGGTTCTGCAGGTAGCGGTTGAAGCGCGCCTGGTAGATCGCGGACAGCGGGCCGAGGCCCATGGACACCGTCGGGAACTCCCACAGCCACGGCAGGCGCCGCGGGTGCGGGTAGGACGGCAGGCCGTTGCCGCCGGACTCCTGGCGGAACTTGTCGAGCTGCTGCTCGGAGATCCGGCCGTCGAGGAAGGCGCGGGCGTAGATGCCGGGGGAGGCGTGGCCCTGGATGTAGAGCTGGTCGCCCGATCCGTCGGCCTCCTTCCCGCGGAAGAAGTGCTGGAAGCCGGTCTCGTACAGCCACGCGGCGGAGGCGAAGGTGGCGATGTGACCGCCGACGCCGTACTTGGAGCCGCGGGTCACCATGGCGGCCGCGTTCCAGCGGTTCCAGGCGGTGATCCTGGCTTCCATCTCCTCGTCACCGGGGAACTCGGGCTCCGCGGCGGTGGGGATGGTGTTGACGTAATCCGTCTCCAGCAGCTTCGGCAGCGCGAGGCCGGCGGCCTCGGCGTGCTGGAGCGTGCGGCGGAGCAGGTATTCGGCGCGGCGCGTACCGGCGGCCTGGGCGACGGCGTCGAGGGAGGCCGCCCATTCGGCGGTCTCCTCGGTGTCGCGGTCCGGGAGCTGGTCGAGCTCGCTCGGAAGCTTTCCTACGGGGTCGGACATCGGTGTGCGCCGCCTTCCGGACAAAGGAGAGGTGGTGAAGAAAATCCCTGACGGGCAGGACAGGGTGGGTGAACCTGGTTGAGGTCCGGGACCGACTGTAAATCGCTGATCGATGATCGATCAAATAAAAGTGGCGAAGAAACGTCCATATGGCAAAAGTCGGCACCGCGTGCCAAGAATATAGGCACGCGGTGCCGGGCAAATCAGGACAAAAGGGCGTCGAGGGAGGCGTCGTCAGGTGGTGATCAGGCGCGCGGCGCGCACCCCAGCACGTGCCGCTTCACCAGCAGACCGATCTCGGGGTCCTGGCTGCGGAACGCCTCGACGAGGGCTTCGTGCTCCTCGGCGTAGGACTTCTGGACGGTTCCCAGCCACCGGATGGACAGGGCCGTGAACACCTCGATGCCCAGGCTCTCCCAGGTGTGCAGCAGCACGCTGTTCCCGGCCGCCCGTACAAGCTCCCGGTGGAAGCCGACGGTGTGCCGCACCTGCGCCGTGCCGTCCTCGGTGCGGTCGGCCTCCCACAGGGCCGCCACGTGCGGCTCCAGCGCCGTGCAGTCCGCCGCCAGCCGGGGCGCGGCCAGCTCGGCCGCGATCTGCTCCAGGCCGGCCCGGACCGGGTAGATCTCCTCCAGGTCGGCCGCCGAGAGGTTCCGTACGCGCACGCCCTTGTTCGGCGCCGACTCGATCAGCCGCAGCGTCTCCAGCTCGCGCAGGGCCTCGCGTACGGGCGTCTGGCTGACCTCCAGCTCCACGGCGATCCGGCGCTCCACGATGCGCTCGCCGGGCTTCCAGCGGCCGCTGACGATCCCCTCCACGATGTGCTCGCGGATCTGCTCGCGCAGCGAGTGCACGACGGGTGGGGTGATCATCGGCGGTTCATCTCCTGGTGGGTGTGCAGGGTCACGCGGGGCCTGATGCGTAGACAATACGGCGGCGCCCCCGCCCGGGAGTATCCCGGGCGAGGGCGCCGACAGTGAGGCTGGTTACAAGCCGTTCGGCTCAGAGACCGAGCTCGACCTCGAACTCGCCGGCCTCGAGGATGCCCTTGACGGCCGAGAGGTACCGGGCCGCGTCCGCGCCGTCCACCAGGCGGTGGTCGTAGGACAGGGTCAGGTACGTCATGTCGCGGACGCCGATGACGGTGCCCTCGGGGGTCTCGATGACCATCGGGCGCTTGACCGTGGCACCGATGCCCAGGATGGCGACCTGGTTCGGGGGCACGATGACGGTGTCGAACAGCGCACCGCGCGAGCCGGTGTTGCTGATGGTGAAGGTCGCGCCCGACAGCTCGTCCGGCGTGATCTTGTTGCCGCGGACCTTGGAGGCCAGGTCGGCGGTCGCCTTGGAGATGCCCGCCAGGTTGAGGTCACCGGCACCCTTGATGACCGGGGTCATCAGGCCCTTCTCGGAGTCCACGGCGATGCCGATGTTCTCCGAGTCGAAGTAGGTGATGGTGCCCTCGTCGTCGTTGATCCGGGCGTTGACGACCGCGTGGGCCTTCAGCGCCTGGGCAGCGGCCTTGACGAAGAACGGCATCGGCGAGAGCTTGACGCCCTCGCGGGCCAGGAAGGAGCCCTTGGCCTGCTCGCGCAGCTTCATGATCTTGGTGATGTCCACCTCGACCACGGAGCTGAGCTGCGCCTGCGAGTGCAGGGCCTTCATCATGTTGTCGCCGATGACCTTGCGCATGCGGGTCATCTTGACCGTCTGACCGCGCAGCTCGGACACCGCGGCGGCCGGGGCCTTGGCGGCGGGAGCAGCGGCGGCCGGAGCCGGGGCGGCGGCGGCGGCCTTGGCGGCCTCGGCGGCGGCCAGGACGTCCTGCTTGCGGATGCGGCCACCGACACCGGTGCCCGAGACCGTGGACAGGTTGACGCCGGACTCCGTGGCGAGCTTGCGCACCAGCGGGGTCACGTACGCGCCCTCGTCACCGGCGGAAACCGGAGCGGCGGGGGCGGCCGGGGTGACCGGAGCCGGAGCGGCGACCGGAGCGGCGACCGGAGCGGCGGCCGGAGCCGGGGCGGCGGCGGCCGGGGCGGCCGCGGGGGCTGCGCCGGCCACGCCGATGACGGCCAGACGGGCGCCGACCTCGGCGGTCTCGTCCTCGCCGACCAGGATCTCCAGCAGGGTGCCGGCGACCGGGGCGGGGATCTCGGTGTCGACCTTGTCGGTCGAGACCTCGAGCAGCGGCTCGTCGGCCTCGACGGACTCGCCGACCTGCTTCAGCCAGCGGGTGACGGTGCCCTCGGTGACGGACTCGCCCAGGGCGGGGAGCACGACATCGGTGCCGGACGCGGCCGGAGCTGCGGCGGCGGGGGCCTCGGCGGCCGGAGCGGCAGCCTGGGCCGGCGCGCCGGAGCCGTCGTCGATGACGGCCAGCTCGGCGCCGACCTCGACGGTCTCGTCCTCGGCGACCTTGATGGAGGCGAGGATGCCCGAGACGGGGGACGGGATCTCGGTGTCGACCTTGTCGGTCGAGACCTCGAGCAACGGCTCGTCGGCCTCGACGCGCTCGCCCTCGGCCTTCAGCCAACGGGTGACAGTGCCCTCGGACACGCTCTCTCCGAGCGCCGGAAGGGTTACGGAAACCGGCATGGTTTCAGTTGCTCCTAACGAATGTGCGGAAGTGGTCGTCGCGCCCGTGACGATTAGTCGTGGGAGTGAAGCGGCTTGCCGGCCAGGGCCAGGTGGGCCTCGCCGAGCGCTTCGTTCTGGGTCGGGTGGGCGTGGATGAGCTGCGCGACCTCGGCCGGCAGGGCTTCCCAGTTGTAGATCAGCTGGGCTTCGCCGACCTGCTCGCCCATCCGGTCACCGACCATGTGGACGCCGACCACGGCACCGTCCTTGACCTGGACGAGCTTGATCTCGCCCGCGGTCTTGAGGATCTTGCTCTTGCCGTTGCCCGCGAGGTTGTACTTCAGGGCCACGACCTTGTCCGCGCCGTAGATCTCCTTGGCCTTCGCCTCGGTGATGCCGACGGACGCGACCTCGGGGTGGCAGTAGGTGACGCGCGGGACACCGTCGTAGTCGATCGGGACGGTCTTGAGACCGGCCAGACGCTCCGCGACCAGGATGCCCTCGGCGAAGCCGACGTGCGCGAGCTGGAGGGTCGGGACGAGGTCGCCGACGGCCGAGATGGTCGGCACGTTGGTCTGCATGTACTCGTCGACCAGGACGTAGCCGCGGTCCATCGCGACGCCCTGCTCCTCGTAGCCCAGGCCCTGCGAGACCGGGCCGCGGCCGATGGCCACCAGCAGCACCTCGGCCTCGAAGGACTTGCCGTCGGCGAGGGTGACCCGGACACCGTTCTCGGTGTACTCGGCCTTGTCGAAGAAGGTGCCGAGGTTGAACTTGATGCCGCGCTTGCGGAAGGCGCGCTCCAGCAGCTTCGAGCTGTTCTCGTCCTCGACCGGGACGAGGTGCTTGAGGCCCTCGACGATGGTGATGTCGGTGCCGAAGGACTTCCACGCCGAGGCGAACTCGACGCCGATGACGCCGCCGCCCAGGACGATCGCGGACTGGGGCACGCGGTCCAGGACCAGCGCGTGGTCCGAGGAGATGATGCGGTTGCCGTCGATGTTCAGGCCCGGCAGCGACTTCGGCACGGAGCCGGTCGCCAGCAGGACGTGGCGGCCCTGGACGCGCTGGCCGTTCACGTCGACGGAGGTCGGCGAGGAGAGGCGGCCCTCACCCTCGATGTAGGTCACCTTGCGGGAGGCGACCAGGCCCTGCAAGCCCTTGTACAGGCCCGAGATGACCTCGTCCTTGTACTTGTGGACCCCCGCGATGTCGATGCCCTCGAAGGAGGCCTTGACACCGAACTGGGCGGCTTCGCGAGCCTGGTCCGCGATCTCGCCCGCGTGCAGCAGAGCCTTCGTGGGGATGCAGCCGTTGTGCAGGCAGGTGCCGCCGAGCTTGTTCTTCTCGATCAGGGCAACGTCCAGACCCAGCTGGGATGCGCGCAGCGCCGCGGCGTAACCGCCACTGCCACCGCCGAGGATCACTAGGTCGAAAACGGTGCTGGCGTCGTTCGCCACGTCACGTCCTCCATGCATGTGCGCCGGGCACCGGTCCTCTGTGACCGGGCGGCGGCTGGTAATCGGCCGCTTGCTTCTTCGGCCCTGTGGTGGGGGCCCTGTCCTGCCGAGAACCCATCTTCGCATTTGTCGGGGGAACGCGGGACGCCGGGCCCGTCATGTGACAGGCCGATCTGCCCGAAGTAAGGGTTACCGCTGCGTAGAAACCTACGGATTTCGTTGTAGGTGAACACATCCCGAGCACACCGCGAGCCCCGGTCGAGCATTCGACCAGGGCCCGGAGTGCGTCACGTCTCACATGGGGTACGCCTGCGGCTGTCTCAGCCCAGGTCGCCCGTGGCCGTACGCTCGGCCAGCCGCACCAGGGTGCGCACGGCCGAGCCGGTGCCGCCCTTGGGGGTGTAGCCGTACGGCGCACCCTCGTGGAAGGCCGGGCCCGCGATGTCGAGGTGGGCCCAGGTGATGCCCTCGCCGACGAACTCCTGGAGGAAGAGGCCGGCCACCAGGCCGCCGCCCATCCGGACACCCATGTTGGCGATGTCGGCGGTGGGGGAGTCCATGGACTTGCGCAGGTCCTCGGGGAGCGGCATCGGCCAGGAGGCCTCGCCGACCTCCTCGGCGATCTCGTGGACGGAGGTGCGGAAGGCGTCGTCGTTGGCCATGATCCCGAAGGTCCGGTCGCCGAGCGCCAGCACCATCGCACCGGTCAGGGTGGCGACGTCGACGATCGCGTCCGGGTTCTCCTCGGAGGCCCTGGTCAGCGCGTCACCGAGGACCAGGCGGCCCTCGGCGTCCGTGTTCAGGACCTCGACGGTCTTGCCGCTGTACATGCGCAGCACGTCACCGGGCTTGGTGGCGGAGCCCGACGGCATGTTCTCGGCGAGCGCGAGCCAGCCGGTGACGTTGACCTGGAGGCCCAGCTTGGCGGCCGCGACGACGGCGGCGAACACGGCGGCGGCGCCGGCCATGTCGCACTTCATCGTCTCGTTGTGGCCGGCCGGCTTCAGGGAGATGCCGCCCGAGTCGTAGGTGATGCCCTTGCCGACGAAGGCGAGGGTCTTCTCCGCCTTGGCGTGGGTGTAGGACAGCTTCACCAGGCGCGGCGGGTTCTCGGAGCCCTTGCCGACGCCCATGATGCCGCCGTAGCCGCCCTTGACCAGAGCCTTCTCGTCCAGGACCTGGACCTTGATGCCGTTCTCCTTCGCGGTCGCGGAGGCGACCGCGGCGAAGGCCTCGGGGGTGAGGTCGTTCGGCGGGGTGTTGATCAGGTCGCGGGCGATGTTGACCTCGGTCGCGACGACCGTGGCGCGCTCGGCCGCGGCCTTGTGCTCCTTGTCGCGCGGCTTGGCGCCCAGCAGGGCGACCTCGGCCAGGGGCAGCTTCGGGCCGCCGTTCTTCGACGCCTTCTTCTCGCCGCCCTGGTAGGCGGTGAAGGCGTACGCGCCCAGCAGTGCACCCTCGGCGACGGCGGTGACGGCGGAGGCGTCGTCCAGGGGGAGGGCGAAGGCGGCCTTCTTGGTGCCGTGCAGCGCGCGGGCGGCGGAGCCGGCGGCGCGGCGCAGCACCTCCTCGTCGTACGACTGGTCCTGCTCCGGGACCGGGCCCAGACCGACGGCCAGCACGACCGGGACCTTGAGGCCGGCCGGGGCGGGCAGCTTGGTGGTCTCGCCTTCGCCGCCCGAGGCGCCGAGCGCGTCGAGCACGGCGGCGAGCTTTCCGTCGTACGCCTTGTCCACGGCCTCGGCGCCCGCGGCCACGACGAGCCCCTTCGGGCCCTTCGCCACGCCGACCACGAGGGCGTCGGCGCGCAGCGTCGCCGCGCCGGCAGTGCTGAGAGTCAGAGCAGTCACGGTGGTGAAGTCTCGCTTCCGTTTGTATGTGTGGGCTGCGGTCGCGTCGGGGTCGCCGGCCGCTCCGCAGCGATCGTATTCCGGCCCGACGGCCGCCAGAAATGAGCGTACGCGTACGGACTCGTCCGTACGTCACTCGAAGGTTTGGCAAGTTGTTCGAGCATCGGGGTAGCAGGTTCACCCATCTGTGGCCTCTGTTCCAGGTTTGCCCTTTAGACCTGACGAGGTCCGAGAGACTCGAGCCACTCTCGCAAGGGGACGCGGGGTCCCTTTGCATGATTTCCACAGAGCCTCCCCGGCCCGGCCGACCGCCACAGGGCCGAAGTCGGGGGATGCCTGCGGGGGGAAAGGCCGACATGGTCAACAAGAACCGGATGAACAGGGTCGCTGCCGTGTGCGCAGCGGCAGCCCTGGTGTCCGTCGCAGTACCCGCCGTGACCGCCCAGGCGGTCACGGCACCGCGCATCGACCTGAAGGTGCTCGTCGTCGACGACGGCGGCAGCTCGGTCGAGGCGATCACCGCGGAGCTCCGCGACACCGGAGTGCCGTTCACCCGCGTACAACTGGGCAGCAGCGGCCGCCCGGTCATCAACGCGGCGTACCTCAGCGACACGGTCGACGGCCGGCCGCGCGCCAAGTTCCAGGGGGTGGTCCTGCCGAACGAGAATCCCTTCGGGGAGGGCTCGGCCGAGATGGCCGCGCTGACCGCGTACGAGACGGCGTACGGGATCCGCCAGGTGGACGCGTACACCTGGGCCCACCCGGGCGTCGGCCTGGAGTACACCGACAACGGCGGCTACAGCGGCACGCTCGACGGCACCCCGGCCACCGTCACCGCGGCCGGCAAGGCGGGGCCCTTCGGCTACCTCGGGGGCCAGGTCACCTTCGAGGACAACTCGCCCCTGGTCCCCGAGAGCTACGGGTTCATGGGCAAGCCGCGCACCGGCTACACCAGCTACCTCGACGCCCCCGTCGGCGGCGGACGGGCCTCGCTCGTCGGCGAGTACGCCCACGACGGGCGCAGCGAACTGGTCGTCACCTTCGGCTACAACCAGTACCAGCAGCAGTTCCGGCTGCTCGCCCGCGGCATCGTCGAATGGCTCACCCAGGGCGTCCACCTCGGCCAGGAGCGCAACTACTTCGCGGTCCACGTCGACGACGTCTTCGCCCCGGACGCGCGCTGGGACAAGACCCTCAACTGCACGCCCGGCGACTACGCCTGCGCGGGCGGCGAGGGCAAGGAGAGCACCATCCGGATGACCGCCGCCGACGCCCAGTACGCGGCGCAGTGGCAGACCGCCAAGGGCTTCAAGCTGGACATGCTCTTCAACGCGGGCGCCGGCGAGGAGTGGAAGGCCGAGAACGGCGGCACCGACGCCCTGACGGCCCAGCTGGTGGCCGACCGGGCCAAGTACCGCTGGATGAACCACACCTATACGCACCCGTTCCTCGGCTGCGTCCAGGACACCACCACCACCCCCTGGACGTGCACGAAGACCGCCCAGGGCGCCATCAACTGGATGAGCCGGACCGAGATCTCCGCGCAGATCCGCGACAACAACAACTGGGCGGCCTCCCACGGCATCGCCACCGACCGCACCGAGATCGTCACCGGCGAGCACTCCGGCCTCAAGACCCTCCCGCAGCAGGGCCAGGACAATCCCAACCTGGCCGGCGCCTTCGCGGACAACGGCGTCAAGTGGGCCGGCAGCGACAACTCCCGCGAACCGGCGCAGCGGCCGGTCGGCGCCGCCCTCACCGTCCCGCGTTACCCGATGAACGTGTACTACAACACGGGCACCAACGCGGAGATGGCCGACGAGTACAACTGGATCTACGCCAGCCGGGCCGCCGGCGGCAGCGGCACCTGCGAGGACAACCCGGCGACCTCGACCTGCCTGCCGGCCGCGCTCGACACCAACACCGGTTACCTGGACTACATCGTCCCGCAGGAGGCCCGGACCGCCCTGCGCCACGTGCTGGCCAACGACCCGCGGCCGCACTACGTCCACCAGAGCAACCTCGCCGAGGACCGCACCCTCTACCCGGTGCTCAACCAGGTCCTCGACACCTACCGCTCGCTCTACGCACCCAGCGCGCCGATCGTCAACCAGAGCATGAAGGACACCGGCGTCGAGCTCGGCCGCCGCGCGGCCTGGGACAAGGCCCTCGCGGACAACAAGGTCACCGCCTACCGCATCGGCACGGCCGTCACCGTCAAGGCGCCCGCCGGCGTGGTGGCCCCGGTCACCGCACCCACCGGAACCAAGAAGCAACTCCTGCTCGGCACAGCGGACTTCGGCACCGCCTACGCCGCGACCCGCTCCGCCTGGACCTCGCCCGAACTGCTCCAGAGCGCCGTCACGCTCAAGCTGCCCAGCTGACCGACCCGCAAGCCGCCACGAGTCACCTAGCGCCGGCGCTCCGCCACACCACGGGCGCCGGCCCCTTTTCCGTCCTGGGGGGACACACCACATGAGCCATGGGCGTCATGTCACCATGCTCACCGAAGGCACCTACCCACACGTCCACGGGGGCGTCAGCACCTGGTGCGACCAACTGGTACGCGGCATGCCGGAGGTCGACTTCAACGTCATAGCCCTGACCGGCTCCGGACGCGAGCCGGTCACCTGGGAACTGCCGCGCAACGTCTACCGGCACACCGCCGTTCCGCTGTGGGGCCCGCCGCCCGCCCGCGGACTGCTCCGGGCCCTGCGCGGCAAAGCCCACCGCCGCTTCACCGACACCTACGCCTCCTTCCTGCTCTCGCTGCTCGATCCCGCTCACGGCGGCTTCTCCGAAGCCCTGCGGGAGATGGCCCTGCTCGCCCGGGCCGGGCGCCTCGCACCGGCCCTTCGCTCCGAGTCCGCCCTGCGCCTGCTGATGAGCCTGTGGACCCGCCCCGGCCTGGTCACCGCCGCCGCCGAGCCCACCATCCACGACGCGCTCACCGCCACCGACCTGCTGGAACACGCCCTGCGCCCGCTCTCCGTGCGGATCCCGCCCGACAGCGTCGCGCACGCCGTCAGCAGCGGCCTCGCCACCCTTCCGGCCCTCGCCGCCAAACACGTCGACGGGGTCCCCTTCCTCCTCACCGAGCACGGGATCTACCTGCGCGAGCGGTACCTCGGCTACCGCAGCGCCGCCCAGCGCTGGCCCGTCAAGGCACTCCTGCTCGGCTTCTACCGCGAGCTCAACACCGAGGGCTACCGGCAGGCCGACCTGATCACCCCGTGCAACCAGTACAACCGTCGCTGGGAGGAGCGCGGCGGCGCCGACGCCGAGCGGATCCGTACCGTCTACAACGGCGTCGACCCGCACGCCTTCCCCGAGGCGGGCCCCGAACCCGAGGTGCCCACCCTCAGCTGGTGCGGCCGCATCGACCCGATCAAGGACCTCGAAACCCTCATCCGCGCCTACGCGTTCATGCGCGTGGAGCTGCCCGCCCTGCGGCTGCGCCTCTTCGGCCCGGTCCCGGCGGGCTGCGAGGACTACCGGCTGCGCCTGGAGAAACTCGCCGCCGAACTGGGGGTGGGCGACGGGATCTCGTACGAGGGCCGCATCGAGCAGGTCTCCCGGGCGTACGCCGCCGGCAGCATCGTGATGCTCTCCTCCATCAGCGAGGGCTTCCCGTTCAGCATCATCGAGGCCATGTCCTGCGGCCGCACCACGGTCTCCACCGACGTCGGCGGGGTCCGCGAGGCCGTCGGCGACACCGGCCTCGTCGTCCCCCCGCGCGAGCCCGAGACCATGGCCCGCGCCACCCTGGCCCTGCTGCGCGACGACGAACGCCGCGCCGAGCTGGGGCGGATGGCCCGCAAAAGGGTCGTGGAGAAGTTCACCCTCCACCAGTCCGTGGACGGCTTCCGCCACATCTACCGCGAACTCGCCGGTCAGCCCGTGCTTCCCGTCCACGAGGGCGACGACTGGACCCAGCGGCTCGCCGACCCCTGGTACCGCGAACTGGCGGCCGACGGGAGCCTGTGGTGAGCGGATCCCTCTGGCTCAGGGTCCCGGGCGGCGACACGCTGCCCGCGATCCCGCGCCCCCGGCGCACCGCGACCGCGGCGGCATCCGACCCGATGGACGAACTCGCCGACCGGCTCGGCGGCTTCATCGCCGCCGCCGTCCACCCCGACGAGATCGCCGCCATCCTGGAATCCGACGGGATGACCGACGAACACATCAGGCTCACCTACGGCCGCCACGACTCCTTCGGCCTCGCCGAGGAGCTGTACGCCCGGGTGCCGCGCGCCTTCCCGGAGCCGGAGGAGACCCCCGACCCCTGGAAGGTCTCCCTCACCGCCTGTCTGCTGCGCGGGGTCGTCTTCGCCCTCCCCGGCCTCGCCTACGTCCTGGGCGCCCCCCTGCTGGAGGGCCCCAAGGACCGGCTGGGACTGCCCGCCGGGACCCTGACCCTGCTCGCCGGGGCCCTCATCGGCTGGGTCTGGGACCAGACCCTGTCCCACCGCGCCTACTCCTGGCTCGGCCTCGGCGACCGGGCCGCCGCCGGGCGGACCCTGCTCGCCGGGGCCCCCGCCGGGGCCCTGCTGGGGACCGCCGCCGCGCTGACGGTCCCCGGCGGGCCGCCGTTCTCGTACGCCTTCGCCGCCGGTCAGGCCCTGTACGTCGGAGCCGCCACGGTCCTGCTCGTCCTCGGCCGCGAACGGCTGCTGCTCGGCGCGCTCGCCCCCATGGCCGCCGGGTCGGTGCTGGTCTTCTTCACCGACCTGCCCGTCCGGATCCGCGTCGGACTGCTGGTGGTCTCCCTGCTGGCCGCCTGCGCGCTGGCCGTACGGGAACTGCCGGTGGCCGAAGGGACCCGGGCCGCCGCGCGGCGGATCCGGGGCTGGACGCAGCGCCGGCCGGGCCGGGGACCGGTGCGCTGGCGGATGCTGCGCGGCGCCGAGGAGGAGTTCGCACCGCGCGGGCCCCGCCTCGGGGAGTCGGTGCCGTACGGGGTCTTCGGCCTCGGCACCGGCCTGCTCGTGCTGTACGCCGCGCTCGGGGAAGTCCTCGCCGGCGGCCCCGCCGAGGCCGTCGCCGCCCCCTCGGCGGTGGCGCTGACCCTCAGCATGGGTCCCGCCGAATGGCTGCTCCACCGCTTCCGCAGCGGCAGCCTGGCCGGGCTGCGCGCCGCCCGCTCCCCGCACGCCTTCCGGCTGCGCATGCTCACCACCCTGGCCCGGTGCCTCGCCGCCTACCTGGCGGTGCTGCTGGCCCTGGGCCTGGCCGGCACCCTGCTCTGGCCCGGCGCCCCCGGCCTGACCGGGATCCGGGTCGCCACCCTGCTGCTGCTCGGCGCCGTGATGTGGACCGGGCTGCTCCTCCAGTCGTTCGGGGCGGTCCGGCCCGCCGCGATGGTCTGCGCCTCGGCGGCCGTCGTACAGAGCCTGGCCCTGCTGGCCGGAGCGGGGCAGCCGCGCGTGGTCCAGCTGGTGGTGGCCGGTGCGGCCGCGGCCGCACTCGCCGCCCTGGTCTGCCTGCTGCTGGGCCGGGCGACCGCCCACCGCTGACCTCCGTACCCGAAGAAGGACCACATGCTGCTGGTGCCCCTCTACGAGCACCCCGCCGACCGGCCCGAGGCCTGGGAGCGGCTCATCCGCTCCGCGGGCCGGCTCCACTCGGTCGTGCTCAACCCCGACAGCGGGCCGGGCAACGCCCCCGACGAGCGGTTCGCCGTCGTCGCACAGCGGCTGCGCGAGGCCGGGGTGCCCGTCCTGGGGTACGCCGACACCGACTACGGGCGCCGCCCGCACGCGGCCGTCGTCCAGGACCTGCTGCGCCACCGCGACTGGTACGGGGCCGACGGGGCCTTCCTCGACCAGGTCTCCTCCGACCCCGAGGCCCTGCCCCACTACGGGCGGCTCGCCATAGCCGCCCGGGCCTCGGGCGCCCGTACCCTCGTCCTCAACCACGGGGTGCACCCGCACCCCGGGTACGCCGACCTCGCCGACCTGCTCGTCACCTTCGAGGGGCCGTGGGACGCCTACCGGGACGCGGCCGCCGTGCCGCCCTGGACCGCCGACCATCCCGCCCAGCGGTTCTGCCACCTCGTCTACGCCGTCCCGCCGAACGCCCCGGCCGCCGAACTCGCCGAGCAGCGGCGGGCGGGGGTGTACTGCGCGGTCCCCGGGACCGGCGCACACCCCTGGGGGACCCTCCCGTACGCCCTGGAGGCCACCGGATGAAGCGCTCGTTCCCACGCGGCCGACTGCTGCTCCTCGTACCGCTCCTGCTCCTCGCGGCCTGCACCGGCGAGGGGTCCGACGACGACGGGTCCGACGACGGACCCGACGACGTGTCGCTCGCTCCGGCGCCCGGCGAGCGCTGGCAGCCCCGGCCCGGCGTCACCTGGCAGTGGCAGCTCACCGGGAAGCTCGACACCTCGGTGAAGGCGGCCGTCTACGACGTCGACGGGTTCAACACCGCCAAGGAGCAGGTCGCCACGCTCAAGCGGGCCGACCGCAGGACGATCTGCTACCTCTCCACCGGGGCCTGGGAGGACTTCCGCCCGGACGCCGCCGACTTCCCCACCTCGCTGCTGGGCGAGGGCAACGGCTGGGAGGGCGAGCGCTGGCTGGACATCAGGCGGCTCGCGGAGCTGGAGCCGCTGATGGCCAAGCGGATCGACATGTGCCGGGACAAGGGCTTCGACGCGGTGGAGCCCGACAACATGGACGGCTACGCCAACAAGTCCGGCTTCCCGCTCACCGCCGGGGACCAGCTGCGGTACAACCGGCTGATCGCCAAGCTCGCCCACGACCGGGGCCTGTCGGTCGGGCTGAAGAACGACCTGGACCAGATCCCGCAGCTGGTGGGGGACTTCGACTTCGCGGTCAACGAGGAGTGCATGGACCACGACGAGTGCGGGCTGCTCGACCCGTTCGTGAAAGCGGGGAAGGCCGTCTTCCACGTGGAGTACGAGAGCCGGATCGGGAAGTGGTGCGCCCGCTCGCAGGCGGCCCGGCTCAGCTCGCTGCAGAAGAAGACCGAGCTGGGGGTCTGGCGGCAGGTCTGCCCCGCCAAGCCGTAGCGGGGCGGGAGGCGCAGGCGCGCCGGCCTCAGGCCACCGGCAGGATCGCGTGCACCCGGTAGCCGCCGCCATATCGGGGCCCGGCGAAGCAGGAGCCGCCCAGGGCGCCGGCCCGCTCGCGCATGCCGAGCAGCCCGTGGCCGCCGCCCTCATCGCCGTCGTCGGGCCCCTCCGGCGCGGGCTCCACGCCGCTCCCGCCGTCGTCCAGCACGGTCACCTCCACCGAGGCACCGACGCGGACCACGCTCACCTCGGCGCGTACCTCCACCCCCGCGTGCTTGCGCACGTTGGTCAGCGCCTCCTGGATCACCCGGTACGCCGCCAGGTCCACCGCGGCGGGCAGCGGATCGCGGTCCCGGCCCAGTTGGACGATGACCTGGACCGGCAGCCCGGCGTGCCGGAAGGTGTCCACCAGCTCGTCCAGTACGGCCAGCCCCGGCGCGGGTTCGGTCGGCGCCTCCGGGTCACCGGACTGGCGGAGCAGCCCGACGGTGGCGCGCAGCTCGTTCAGCGCCGAGCGGCTGGCGTCCCGTACGTGGGCCAGGGCTTCCTTGGCCTGGTCCGGGCGTTTGTCCATGACGTGTGCCGCGACCCCCGCCTGCACGTTGACCAGGGCGATGTGATGGGCCACCACGTCGTGCAGGTCCCGGGCGATCCGCAGCCGCTCCTCGGCGACCCGCCGCCGGGCCTCCTCCTCCCGGGTCCGCTCGGCGCGCTCGGCCCGCTCCCGGATGGCGTCGACGAAGGCCCGCCGGCTGCGCACCGCGTCCCCGGCCGCCGCGGCCATGCCGGTCCAGGCGAAGATGCCGATGTTCTCCTGCGCGTACCAGGGCAGCGGTCCGGCCAGCATGGCGACGCCCGTCAGCCCGGCCATCGTGAGCAGGCCGATCCGCCAGGTGGTGGGCCGGTCGGTGCGCGCGGCCACCGTGTACAGGGCCATCACCGCGCACATGGCGACGGGCGCCCGCGGCTCGCCGGTGGTCAGCTCCGCCAGGGACAGTGCGCAGGTCGCGGCGAGCACGGTGCGAGGCCGGAGGCGCCGGAACACCAGCGCGCCCGCGCCCAGGAGCATCAGCAGCAGGGAGAACGGTTCGGGGGTGCGGGTGCCGAAGGCGGGGCCGTGCGGCCCGTGCGGGTCGGCGAAGGAGCCGACGACCATGGAGACGAGCGCCCCGAGCGCGAGCACGGCGTCGGTGGCGAGCGGATGGGCCCGCAGCCACTGCCGCGTGGGGGCCAGCGGCCCGAGGTGTGTCGTCACCCGGATACGGTACGGCCCCGCGGAAGGGCTCAGTCCCGCCGAGGCGGCGGCAGCGGGGCGGTCGCGGGCGGCGGCCGCCGGCCGAGCGGGGTGCGGGAGCGCTCCGGCCCCCACTTGGCGCGGACGAAGCACACCGCCATGACCGCGGCGATGGCCGCGAGGTGTTCCTTGCCCGCCAGATTGTCCTTGAACAGCAGCTCTCCGATCATCACCACGATCACCACGGACCCGGTCAGGTAGGCCCGGTACCGCCAGCACACGTAGATGGCGAGGCCCACGACGGCCGCTGAGGGCCCGGTGTCGTTGACGACCCGGTCCGACAGCGGCAGGCCGAAGGGGTGGTCGGCGCCGAGCGAGAGCCCGATCCGCGCGTACGTCGTCCCGGCCAGGGTGGCGACGTAGCCGATGAGCAGCGTGCGCCACCAGCCGATGCAGATCTCCGAGATGCCGAAGACGAGCAGGATCTGCGCGAGCGCCCCCCACACCGGCAGGTCGAGCGCCGGCACGAACAGCGACAGGGGGGTTCGCAGCAGGGCCAGCCAGAGGGGGTCGACGGCTTTGACGGACCCGAGGTTCTGGACCGGCTGGAAGCCCCATGACGTGTTCTGCACGATCTGGAAGACCGAGGTCAGGCAGACCGCGCCGAGGGTCATCGGGACCGCCCGCCACTTCTCGTGGACGAGCGCGTCCCGAACGGTCCAGAACAGGGGCCCCCACTCGCGGCGGGCGAACCGCCGCAGTGAGGCAGTCGTCAACGCTTGCTCTCCAGATGTCTGCGGTGCATCCACTTCGGCAGGCCGGGAGCTTCCAGGAACCCCTCGGCCCGGCCCGCCGCGATACCGATCCGCAACAGGTCCGAACTCTTCTCGAAGAGCATGAACCGCGGTTCCCAGATCGGCCGGTATTTGGCGTTGGCCCGGTAGAGGGACTCGATCTGCCACCAGCGCGAGAAGAAGCTCAGCAGCGAGCGCCACATCCGCAGCACCGGACCGGCACCGAGCTTCGACCCACGTTCGAAGACGGAGCGGAACATCGCGAAGTTGAGCGAGACCTGTGTGACGCCGATCTCCTTGGCGCGTTCCAGGAGTTCGATGACCATGAACTCCATCAGGCCGTTCTCGGAATTCCGGTCACGGCGCATCAGATCGAGCGACAGGCCCTTGGGTCCCCACGGCACGAAGGACAGCACGGCGCGCAGATCGCCCTTGCCGTCGGTGCACTCCAGCATCACGCACTGGCCGTCGCCGGGATCGCCCAGTCGGCCCAGTGCCATCGAGAAGCCGCGCTCGGTCGCACCGTCGCGCCAGTCGTCGGCCCGCTTGAGGAGTACGTCCATCTCCTCGGACGGGATGTCGGCGTGCCGGCGGATCCGGACCGTGTACCCGGCGCGCTTGACGCGGTTGTACGCCTGCCGGACGGTGCGCATGGCGCGGCCCTCCAGCGTGAACTCCGCGGTCTCCACGATCGCTTCGTCGCCGAGCTCCAGCGCGTCCAGGCCGTGCCGGGCGTAGATCTGCCCGGCCTCCTCGCTCGCGCCCATCACGGCCGGCACCCAGCCGTGCTCGCGGGCCTCGGCCAGCCACGGCTCGATGGCGCCGGGCCAGGCCTCGGGGTCGCCGATGGGGTCGCCGGAGGCCAGCGAGACCCCGCCGACGACGCGGTAGGTGACGGCGGCCTTGCCGGTGGGGGACCAGATCACGGACTTCTCGCGGCGCAGCGCGAAGTAGCCGAGCGAGTCGCGGTCGCCCTGCTTGGCGAGCAGCGCCCGCAGGCGGTCCTCGTCGTCCTCGGTGAGGGGGTCCACGGCGCGCCGCGAGCGGAAGGCCGCGAACAGCACGGCGATCAGCAGCAGCGTCGACATGACGTTGATGAAGACGTCCACCCAGCCGGGCGTGGTGATCGCGCTGCTGATCTTCTCGTCGGGGGCCAGGGTGATCAGCCGCATCACGCCGTACCGCCAGCGGGCCAGGAAGGTGGCCTCGGCGCGGTTGGGGTCGATGTTCGAAGCCCCGACGAGCAGGGCCGCGGTCAGCGAGGTGACCAGCAGGCCGATGGAGGCGACGGCGGTGGCGAGCGCCGGGTTGGAGCGGTCGCCCTTGGCGTAGAACGCGCGGCGGCCCAGCAGCAGGGCGCCGACGAAGGCCGCGGTCATGCCGAGCGAGACCCAGTTCTGCGCGTGCTCCCGCATCTCCGGGTAGTCCGGGTTGCTGAAGGCGTACACGAACACGGCGAGCGTCATGCCGCTCAGCACCGTGTTCAGGACCCACGCGGCGCGCTTGCGGCGGCGCATGGTGACCGCGAGCAGCAGCGAGAACAGCCCGGGGGCGAAGCCGGGCGCGAGCAGGTACGGGGTGTAGAAGTCACCGGTGTTGTGGCTGCGCAGGTCCTGCCCCAGCGAAACCCACACCGCGCTGAGGAAGTTGACGAAGGTGACGGCGCGGAGGTACCAGACCGCGAAGGCGGCCGCGCGCCTCGACCGGGGGCTCTCCCCGCCGGTCTCCCGGCCGCCCCCCGCCTTGCCGGCGTCGCCGCCGGTCTCTTTCCTGCCGTTCGGTGCCCCACCGGCCGTGCGGTCGGTCTTCCGGTCGGTCTCTACGCTGGTCAAACGGACCTCTCCCATGAAAAGCGATGATATGGGGCGTCGCCGTCCATGGTGGGCCTGTCCGGGGGGACCACAGCCCGGTCAGGACCGCGCGCCCCGGTGGCTCATTCCGTCAGCTCGTCCGCCGCCCGCTCCGGCAGTTCCGCCGCGAGTGCGGCGGCTGCCTGGACCAGGGGGAGTGCCAGCAATGCCCCGGTTCCTTCTCCCACAGTGACGCCGTGGTCGAGCACAGGGTTGAGTGCCATCCGGTCCAGGGCCTTCGCCTGGCCCGGCTCGCCGCTGGCCTGCCCGGCCAGCCACCAGTCCGGAGCCCGGAACGCGGCCCGCTGGGCCACCAGTCCGCAGGCCGCCGAGACGATGCCGTCGAGGATGACCGGGGTGCGGCGCACCGCGCACTGGAGCAGGAAGCCGGTGATCGCGGCGACGTCGGCGCCGCCGACGGCCGCCAGCAGGGCGACCTGGTCGCCGAGCACCGGCCGGGCCCGGCGCAGCGAGTCGCGGATCGCCGCGCACTTGCGCATCCAGGCCAGGTCGTCGATGGGTACGCCGCCGCGGCCGGTGACGACGGAGGCGTCCGTTCCGCACAGGGCGGCCACCAGCGTCGCCGCGACCGTGGTCCCGCCGACGCTGAGGTCCCCGAGGACGACGAGGTCCGTGCCCGAGTCGGCCTCCTCGTCGGCGATCCGCATCCCGAGGCGCAGCGCGGCCTCGGCCTCCTCGGCCGTCAGCGCGTCCTCGACGTCGATCCGCCCGCTGCCGCGCCGGACGCGGTGGCGGGTGATGTCTTCGGGGAGCAGCCCCGGTTCGCAGTCCAGACCGGCGTCGACGATCCGTACGGTGGCGCCGAGCCGGCCGGCCAGGATGGCGACGGGACTGGTCCCGTCGAGCACGCTCCGGACCAGCTCGTGCGCGCTGCCGGCGGCCCGGGCGGAAACCCCCTCGGAGGCGATCCCGTGGTCGGCGGCGAACAGCACGACGCGGGGGCGCCCGATCGGCGTGACCGGCACCCGTCCCTGCGCGGCGGCGAGCCACTCCGCGAGTTCGTCGAGCCGCCCCAGCGCCCCGGTCGGCACGGCCAGCCGCTCACGGCGTTCCTCGGCATCACGACGGACGCCCCCGTCGGGGCGCTCGATCAGATCGGAGAAGTCGTCGAGATTCAGCGTGGTCATCTGCCAGAGCGTACAGCCGGTAAGGCCCTCCCCAAGCCCGGCCCCGGGGCGCGGTGTCGGGGGCGGAGCCCCGCTCCGCGACCCGGGCGGTCAGCCCTTCAGCGGCACCGCCTGGCCCGCCACCAGGAGCAGGACGTGCTCGCACTCGGCGGCCACGGACGCGTTCAGCCGGCCCAGTTCGTCGCGGAAGCGCCGGCCCGAGGCGGTCGCCGGGACCACTCCCGCGCCCACCTCGTTACTCACCAGCACCACCGTGCGCCGGGTCGCCCGTACCGCCGCCACGAGCGATGCGGTGCGCTCGGCCAGCTCCTTGCGGCCGCCGCCCGCCCAGACGGCGTCGTCCCAGGCCCCGGCCCGGTCCATCGCGTCGGTCAGCCACAGCGCCAGACAGTCGATCAGCAGCGGCGGTCCCGCCGCGTCCGCCAGCAGCGGAGCCAGCTCGCAGGTCTCCACCGTCCGCCAGGCGCCCGGCCGCCGCTCCCGGTGCTGGCCGACCCGCTGGGCCCACTCCGGGTCCCCCTCGCGGGTGCCGCTCGTGGCGACGTAGACCACCTCCGGGAAGGACTCCAGCCGCCGCTCGGCCTCGTACGACTTCCCCGACCGGGCCCCGCCCAGCACCAGCGTCCGGCGCGGCACGTCCGGCGCCGGGTGGTACGCGCCCACCACCACCGTGGTCCCGTCCGGCACGACGCGGGCCCCCGCCGCCGCGCAGCGCCGCTCCAGCTCGGCGCCCGGCGGGGTGTCGTGGTCCAGGTGCACGGCGACCACGTCCGTGGCCGGGCCGACCGCACCGTTCGCCCGCAGCCGCGCCAGCGCCTCGGGCCGGCCCAGGACGTCCGCGAGGACCATGTCGTACGGGCGCTGCGGGACCCCGTTCGTCCCGGCCGGCGCCCCGCCCGGCGGCAGGTACAGCAGCCGGCCGCCGTCCGGGCCCGTCACCTCGTACCCGGTGCCCGGCGCGTCCATGGCCACCGCCCGCACCCGGTGCCCGGAGATCACCGACAGCTCCCGGCCGTCCGGTACCCGCCCGGCGGCCGGCAGCCCCGGCGGCAGCTCCACCGGCGGACCGTCGTGCGGGTGGGTCAGCAGGACCTGCCGTACGCCGGCCAGCGAGTGCCCCGCGCGGGCGCCCGCCAGCACCGCCCCCGGGGTCAGGTCGAGCAGCAGCGCCCCGTCCACGAGGACCGAGGTCGCGGCGCGGGTCCGGGCGCCGACGGATACGGCGCAGGCGGCGCAGGGACAGCCGGGGCGGGGCAGTCCTTCGGGTGTGCCGGTGCCGAGCAGAGTGAGTTCCACAGGATGATCCTCCCGCGTCGCCGAGAGTGGTGCGCGCCCGGCTACTCTGCGGGCAGACTCAAGGCGAGAAGCGTGCGAGCAGCTGACGAGCAACGGAGGCGGACATGGCGTGGACGTGGCGGTTCGAGGCGGCCGATGGCAGCGAGACGACCCCGTCGGTGGTACCGGAAGAGTTCACCACGCAGGGGGACGCCGAGTCCTGGGTCGGTGAGTACTGGAAGGACCTCCTGGAGGGCGGCACCGAGCAGGTGAAGCTGTCCGACGACAGCGGCGTCGAGCTCTACACGATGAGCCTGCGCGCGGCCCTGGAGGCCTGACGGCCGACGGCGCCCGCGGAGAAGCCCGGGCCCCCACCGGGGTCCGGGCTTTCGTGTGTCCGGGATCAGCCCCGTACGCCGCACAGGTGCAGGAGGGCCGCCACGCCGCGGTAGGGGTCGGTCCGCCCGGCCCGGTCCTCGGCGGCCAGCAGCAGCTCCAGCTCCTCGTCCGGGGGGAGCTGCTCGCCGGCCTCGGTCCCGTCGGTGAAGACGCGTACGCCGTACCAGGCCTGGAGCGGGGCCCCGATCCCGGACAGCGTGGCCGTCAGCCCGGCCAGCCGGTCGGCCCGGACGTCCAGGCCCAGCCGGTTCGTGTAGTCGATGCTGTCGAAGGCGGCCAGCGCGGCCTGCCAGTCGGCGCCCAGGCCCGGCCGCATGGCGAGCGCGTCGCCGTTGCGCACGAGCAGGGACAGCAGCCCGCCGGGGGCGAGCATCCGGGCCAGCCCGGCGAGCATGGCGTCCGGCTCGGGGACATACATCAGCACCCCGTGGCACAGCACCACGTCGAAACTGCCCGGCAGGAAGTGGGCGCCGGTCTCGCGGCCGTCGCCCTCCATCAGGCGGACCCGGTCGCGGATCCCGGCCGGCTCTTCGGCCAGCGCCTCACGGGCGACCTCCAGCATGCCGGGGTCCTGCTCCAGGCCCGTCACCTTGTGCCCGGCGCGGGCGAGGCGCAGTGCCTGCGTGCCCTGGCCCATGCCGACGTCGAGGACGCGCAGCCGCTGCCCGACCGGGAAGCGGTGCGCGATCTGCTCGTCGACCTGCCGGCCCACGAGTTCCTGGCGGACGGCGTTGCGCAGTCCGCCGAGTCCCTCGAGCCACAGCCGGGCTCCCTCCGAGAAGCCTTCCCCCGACGCTCCGGGCGTCCTTCGGCTCAGGGCCGTTCCCCGCGCTTGACCTGCGGCTTCGGGAGACGAAGCCGACGCATCTGGAGGGTGCGCATCAGGCCGTAGGCGATGGCTCCGCGGCGCGGCTCGTCCGGGAAGCGCTCGGTGAGTGCCTTGCGGAGGCGGAACACCAGGCCGATGGAGTCCAGGATGATCAGGACGATCACGCCGAGCCACAGCATCAGCGCGATGGACTGGATCGACTGCACGCGGACCATGCTGAGCACCAGGATGATCACTGCCAGCGGCAGGAACATCTCGGCGACGGAGAAGCGGGAGTCCACGAAGTCGCGCACGAACTTGCGTACGGGACCCTTGTCACGGGCGGGCAGATAACGCTCGTCGCCATTGGCGAGTGCCACGCGCTGCTTCGCCATCTCTTCACGGCGGCGCTCACGGGCTCGCTTGGCATCCTCCTTGCGATTGCCGGTCGAGGCCACCACGGCCTTGCGCTGCGACTGGGCCACAGCACGCTTCGGCGTCGGGCGGCCCTTCGGGGCCTGCGGGTCACGGGGCTGCGAGAGGTCGGCGCTCACCTTGTCGGCGGCGGCGGCCTTCTCTTCCTTGGAGGAGCGGCTACCAAACACAAAACCCAAGGGTACGTGGTCGTCGGCATGGGCCCCACCCCGGCGGGGAACGATCCGGCAACGGCGGGCGTCTTCCCTGTGCGAGGTGTTCACGCCCGTCGGGGAAGCACCTACTCCTTACGCCTGACACGGACGGTGCGTAGTCGTCCTGGAGGAGGAGCGCATCCGCACTCGAACAGTGCGGTAATAGAGACAGGCCCCGTACTGTGGGTCCTGTTGGTGACCTGGAGCGAAGTCCGTCTAGAAGGGGGCGCGCGAAGCCCATGAGCGGTGTCATGAAGCGTATGGGGATGATCTTCCGCGCGAAGGCGAACAAGGCCCTTGACCGGGCCGAGGACCCGCGCGAGACCCTTGACTACTCGTACCAGAAGCAGCTTGAGCTGCTGCAGAAGGTGCGCCGCGGCGTCGCCGACGTGGCGACCTCCCGCAAGCGCCTGGAACTGCAGCTGAACCAGCTCCAGGGCCAGTCCTCCAAGCTGGAGGACCAGGGCCGCAAGGCCCTCGCCCTGGGCCGCGAGGACCTGGCCCGCGAGGCCCTGTCCCGCCGCGCCTCGTTGCAGCAGCAGGTCAGCGACCTGGAGGTGCAGCACCAGACCCTCCAGGGCGAGGAGGAGAAGCTCACCCTCGCCGCGCAGCGCCTGCAGGCCAAGGTGGACGCCTTCCGCACCAAGAAGGAGACCATCAAGGCCACCTACACCGCGGCCCAGGCGCAGACCCGGATCGCGGAGTCCTTCTCCGGCATCTCCGAGGAGATGAGCGACGTCGGCCTGGCCATCCAGCGGGCCGAGGACAAGACCGCGCAGCTGCAGGCCCGGGCCGGAGCGATCGACGAGCTGCTGGCCTCCGGCGCGCTCGACGACCAGAGCGGCCTCGGCTCCAAGGACGACATCCAGGCCGAGCTCGACCGCCTCTCCGGCGGTACGGACGTGGAGCTGGAGCTCCAGCGCATGAAGGCCGAGCTGGCGGGCGGTCCGTCCGCCCAGCAGCCGGCCATCGAGGGCGGTGCCCCCGGCACCGACCGGCAGTCGCAGGCCCAGCACCGGTTCGACAAGCAGTAGAGGCGGGGCCCGTCATGATCGTCCGCATCATGGGGGAAGGGCAGGTGAAGTTGGCCGACAGCCACTTCACCGAGCTCAACAAGCTGGATGACGACCTGCTCGCGGAGATGGAGAGCGGCGACGAGGAGGGCTTCCGGCGCACGCTGGGCGAGCTGCTCGAAGCCGTACGGAGGCTCGGCGAACCGCTGCCCGACGACGCGCTGGAGCCGTCCGAGCTGATCCTGCCCGGTCCCGACGCGAGTCTGGACGAGGTCAAGGAGATGCTCAGCGACGACGGGCTGATCCCGGGCTGAGCCCGGGTCAGGACCCGGTCCGGGGCCCCGTTCAGGTCCCCGGGCAGGTCCCGGGTCAGGGCCTGGGGGGCTTCTCGCCGCCGATGGGGATCCGCTCCGGGTCCGGGGTCCCCCCGATGAAGTTCTCGAACCTCCGGCGCGGCGCCGCCCAGCGGCGGTCGTGGTGGAAGGCGCGCAGCCCGGACCTGGCCCGGGCCCGCGGGCGTTTCGCGTAGAACCGCTTCGCATACGGGGAACCCGGCCGGGCCAGACGGACCGCGCCGATCAGCGCCACGAACGGCACGACCGTGCCGAAGAAGGCGGTGCGCGGTTTGCCCTTCCACAGCGCGATCAGGGCCAGGAAGAAATTGGTCGCGGTGTTTATGACGACGAGCCCGCGGCTGTGCCGCTCGTCGGCGCTCAGGTCGTTGACCCCGAAGGGCAGGAAGCCGCCCAGCACCAGCGCCACCAGCGCGGCCGTCAGGACCACGATCTCCACGCTCTTGCGGCCCTGCTCGCTCCAGTAGACGTCGTCCAGGTGCAGGATCAGCGCGAACTCGTCCAGTACCAGCCCCGCGCCCAGCCCGAAGACCACGGCGGAGAGCCCCGCGCCGAAGCCGTGCCGGCCGCTGCCGACCGCTCCGAATCCGCCGATGATCACGAGGATCACGCCGGGCACCACGTGGTGGACGTGCACCCCGCCCGGGGTGACGTTCTTGAAGGGGCCCTTGCCGGCCCGGATCAGCCGGGTGATCACACGGGTGACCAGGAACGACGTCACGAACGCGAGCAGGGCGAGCAGCAGTGGCAGCTTCCCCGGTTCGACGATGTTCCGATACCACCAGTGACCCATACCGCAGACTCCCTGCTCGGCAGCTCCCCATTTGGCACGTAATGGGTAACTTACCGCCCGGCGTGAGCAGGTAGCGTTCGCGCGGATGACTGATTCCTCCTACGGTCCGCCGCTGACGCCGCCCCCGGACCGCGCTTCGCTGTGCGACGGGCTCCGCTTCGCGTTCGGCACGCTCACCGTCCTGCCCGCCCGCATCACCCGCTGGGACCGCCCGGCCGCACGCACCGGCATGGCCTGCGCCCCGCTCGCCGGGCTGGTCGTGGGCCTGCTCGCCGCCGCGGCGGGGGTGCCCCTGCTGCTCCTCGGCGGCGGCCCGCTGCTCGCCGCCGTCGTCACCGTCGCCGTCCCGGCCGCCCTGACCCGCGGCCTGCACCTGGACGGCCTCGCCGACACCGCGGACGGGCTCGGCAGCGCCAAACCGGCCGGCGAGGCGCTGCGCATCATGAAGCAGTCCGACATCGGGCCCTTCGGCGTCGTCACCCTGCTGTTCGCCCTGCTGATCCAGGTCGCGGCACTGTCGAACGCGTACGCCGACGGCTGGCTCCGCGGGGCCCTCGCCACCGTGGTCGCCGCCGTCACCGCCCGGCTCGCCATGACCCTGGCCTCCCGTGACGGGGTCCCGCCGGCCCGCCCCGAGGGCCTGGGCGCGGCGGTCGCCGGTGTGGTCCCGCGCGCCGCCGCCGCCGCGCTCTCGGCGCTGGCCGTACTCGCGTCGGCCGCGGCCGCGCTGCCGCTCGGCCTGCCGGCCGCCGGTCGGCAGGCCGCCGCGGTCGTGGCGGCCCTGCTGGTCGCGGAACTGCTGCTGCGCCGCTGCGTACGCCGCTTCGACGGGGTCACGGGGGACGTCTTCGGAGCCCTGGCCGAGGTCTCCGCCACCACGGCCCTGGTGGTCCTGGCCCTCGGCTAGGCCCGGCTTCGGTGGACGTCACCCGGCTCGCGGGGGCCGATGCCGGGAGCGCGTAGGGTCGGGGCGTGGACATGACCCAGACGCCCCGGCCCATCAGGGTGCTGCTCGCCGACGACCAGGCGCTGCTGCGCAGCGCGTTCAAGGTGCTGGTCGACTCCGAGCCCGACATGGAGGTCGTCGGGGAGGCCTGCGACGGGGCGCAGGCCTTCGCCGTCGCGCGGGCCGCGCGGCCCGACGTCGTCCTCATGGACATCCGGATGCCCGGCACCGACGGGCTCGCCGCGACCCGGCTGATCACCGCCGACCCGGAACTCGCCGACGTACGGGTGGTGATGCTGACGACCTTCGAGGTGGACGAGTACGTCGCCGCCTCCCTGCGGGCCGGCGCCTCCGGGTTCCTCGGCAAGGGCGCGGAGCCCGAGGAACTGCTCAACGCCATCCGGGTCGCCGCGGCGGGGGAGGCCCTGCTCTCCCCGGCCGCCACCAAAGGGCTCATCGCCACCTTCCTCGCCCAGGGCGGCGGCGCCGGTCCGGCCGAGCCCTCCGCGGTGCACGCCGAGCGGCTCGCCGCGCTGACCGGCCGGGAGCGCGAGGTCCTCGTACACGTCGCGGCGGGACTCTCGAACGACGGGATCGCGGGACGGCTGGCGGTCAGCCCGCTCACCGTCAAGACGCACGTGAACCGGGCCATGGCCAAGCTCGGCGCCCGCGACCGGGCGCAATTGGTGGTCATCGCGTACGAATCGGGACTGGTCCGGCCGCGCGCCGAGTAGCCGTGCTTCCCGGTACGGGCCGGTGGTGCGGCCGCGCAGTACGGCGGCGTACTGCGGACGCGGTATGCCGCACATAAGGACGGGACCTGGGAGCGACGTGGCGCGGGCGCGGCGTACGAGAGGCTGAAGCGCCCTCGCACACGCCACTGCAGAGAGATCCCCATACCCATGTTCCGGCTGTCCCGCTTCAGCCTGGCCCAAAGGGCGTTGATCGGCCTCGTGTCGCTCGTCGCGCTCCTCTTCGGCGCCATAGCCATCCCGCAGCTCAAGCAGCAGCTGCTGCCGTCCATCGAACTGCCGATGGTGTCCGTGCTCGCGCCGTACCAGGGCGCCTCGCCCGACGTGGTGGAGAAGCAGGTCGTCGAACCGATCGAGGCCACCCTCAAGGGCATCGACGGCATCACCGGCATCACCTCCACCGCCAGCGAGGGCAACGCCCTCGTCATGGCGACCTTCGACTACGGCGACAGCGGCACCAAGCAGCTCGTCGCCGACGTCCAGCAGGCCGTCAACCGGGCCCGCGTGCGGCTGCCCGCCGACGTGGACCCGCAGGTGGTCGCCGGTTCCACCGACGACATGCCGACCGTCGTCCTCGCCATCACCTCCGACAAGGACCAGCAGGCCCTCGCCGACCAGTTGGACCGCTCCGTCGTCCCCGTCCTGGAGGACATCGCGGGCATCGGCCAGGTCAGCGTCAACGGCGTCCAGGACCTCCAGGTCACCGTCACCCCGGACAACGCGAAGCTCGCGGCGGCCGGCCTGGACGGAGCCTCGCTCGCCCAGGGCCTCCAGGCGGGCGGCGCGACCGTCCCCGCCGGCTCCTTCGACGAGGCGGGCAAGAACCGCACCGTACGGGTCGGTTCGGGCTTCACCTCGCTCGCCCAGCTGGAGGACCTGCGGCTGAGCCCCGGCCCCGGCAAGCCCGCCGTCCGCCTCGGTGACGTGGCCGCGGTGAAGCAGGAGTCCGCCAAGGCCGACTCGATCACCCGTACCAACGGCAAGCCCAGCCTCTCCCTCGTCCTGACCATGGACAAGGACGGCAGCGCCGTGGCCATCTCGGACGCCGTCAAGGACAAGCTGCCCGGGCTGCGTTCGACCCTCGGCTCCGGCGCCGAGCTGACCGTGGTCAGCGACCAGGGTCCGGCCGTCGCCAAGTCCATCTCCAGCCTGACCACCGAGGGCCTGCTCGGTCTGGTCTTCGCGGTGATCGTGATCCTGGTCTTCCTGGCGTCGGTGCGCTCGACCCTGGTCACCGCGGTCTCCATCCCCCTGTCCGTCGTCCTCGCGCTGATCGTGCTGTGGACCCGGGACCTGTCGCTCAACATGCTGACGCTCGGCGCGCTCACCATCGCCGTCGGCCGGGTCGTCGACGACTCGATCGTGGTCCTGGAGAACATCAAGCGCCACCTCGGTTACGGCGAGGAGCGCGAGGCCGCCATCATCACGGCGGTCAAGGAGGTCGCGGGCGCGGTCACCTCCTCCACGCTCACCACCGTCGCCGTCTTCCTGCCGATCGGTCTCGTCGGCGGCATGATCGGCGAGCTGTTCTCCCCCTTCTCGATCACCGTCACCGCCGCCCTGCTGGCCTCGCTGATCGTCTCCCTGACGGTCGTGCCGGTGCTCTCGTACTGGTTCCTGCGGACGCCCGAGGGCGCGGCGGCCGATCCGGACCGGGCGCGGCGCGAGGCCGAGGAGAAGGAGTCCCGCAGCAGGCTCCAGCTGATGTACGTACGGGTCCTCGGCTTCGCCACCCGGCGCCGCCTGACCAGTGTGGGCATCGCGGTCGCCGTGCTCTTCGGCACCTTCGGGATGACCCCGCTGCTGAAGACCAACTTCTTCGACCAGGGCGAGCAGGAGGTCCTGACGGTCAAGCAGCACCTGGCACCCGGCACCTCGCTCGCCGCTTCCGACGAGGCCAGCCGCAAGATCGAGAAGGTGCTGGCCGCCACCGAGGGCGTCAAGAGCTACCAGGTCACCGTCGGCTCCTCCGGCTTCATGGCCGCCTTCGGCGGCGGCACCGGCTCCAACCAGGCCTCGTACCAGGTCGGCCTGAAGGACGCGGGCGACGCGGAGTCCGTGAAGAAGTCCATCGAGGCCGAGCTGGCCGAGCTCGACGGCATCGGCGACACGACCATCGCCGCGGGCGACGGCTTCGGCAGCCAGAACCTCAGCGTGGTCGTCAAGGCCGGCGACGGCGAGGTCCTCGCCAAGGCCGCCGAGCAGGTCCGCGCCGAGGTCGCGGGGCTGAAGGACGTCACCGACGTCCAGAGCGACCTGTCCCAGTCGGTGCCCCGGATCTCGGTGACCGCCACCGCCAAGGCCGCCGACGCGGGCCTGAACCAGGCCGCGCTCGGTGCGATCGTCGCCCAGGCCATACGGGGCAACCCGGCCGGCAAGGCCGTACTCGACGACACCGAGCGGGACATCGTCATCAAGTCCGCGCAGCCCGCCACCACCCTGGCGCAGCTGCGGGACCTCCCCGTCGGCCCGGTCAAGCTCGGCGACATCGCCGACGTCCAGGAGGTCCCCGGGCCCGTCGCGATGACCCGGATCGACGGCGCCCGCGCCGCGACCATCACGGCGCGTCCGGTCGGCGACAACACCGGCGCCGTCAGCGGCGCGCTCCAGACCAAGATCAAGGCGCTGGACCTGCCCGAGGGGGCCACGGCCACCATCGGCGGTGTCTCCTCCGACCAGTCCGAGGCCCAGAGCTCGCTGGCCCTGGCCATGCTCGCGGCCGTCGCGATCGTGTTCATGCTGCTGGTCGCGACCTTCCGCTCGCTGGTCCAGCCGCTGATCCTGCTGGTCTCCATCCCCTTCGCGGCGACCGGCGCGCTCGGCCTGCTCATCCTCACCGGCACCCCGATGGGCGTCCCGGCGATGATCGGCATGCTGATGCTCATCGGCATCGTGGTGACCAACGCGATCGTCCTGATCGACCTGGTCAACCAGTACCGCGCCCAGGGCCTGGGCGTCGTCGAGGCGGTCATCGAGGGCGGCCGGCACCGGCTGCGCCCGATCCTGATGACGGCCCTGGCGACGATCTTCGCGCTGCTGCCCATGGCGCTGGGCGTCACGGGCGAGGGCGGCTTCATCTCGCAGCCGCTGGCGGTCGTGGTCATCGGCGGCCTGATCAGCTCCACGGTGCTGACGCTGCTGCTGGTGCCGACGCTCTACACGATGGTCGAGCTCCGCAAGGAGCGCCGCCGCGAGAAGAAGCGGGCCCGCCTGACGGTGGTCCCGTCGCAGCCGGCCGACGAGGAGACTCCGGCCAAGGTCTGACCGGACCGGCTCCACGGGCCCCGGACGCCACCGCACCCGGTGGCGCCCGGGGCCCTACTCGTACCAGTGGTAGCAGCCGCCCTGATGCTTTCCGGGAATGTCCTTGCGGAGCTCGTACCAGCTCTCACCCTTCTTGAGTTCCGTGATGTCCTGGGGGCGCAGCACGAGGCACAGGGGCCGCTCGACCGGGTGGCGCGTGCTCGCCCGATGAAGGGTCAGGCTTCCGACGTAGCGTCCGGGGGCGAGGGCCCAGTTGTTCGTCCTGAACTGGATCGAAGGCATTTGGGGCGTTGCCTGCGTGACGGTGAACGGCGAGGGGTCCGAGTTGTACTCCCACCAGGTACTGGTCTGGTCGTCGGCCTTGATGTCGTGCCTCAAGGACCACTTCACGTTCCGCCGCCAGTAGAAGTCCGGCCAGGGGGGCTTCGCGCTCTCGGGCCGCAGCCGCAGCTGGACGTCGGTGACCATCTCCACGTCTTCGGTGTCGAACCGGGTGAACACGGTCGGCTGGATGAAGACGGAGGTTCCGGTTTCGTCCGACGACATCTTCAGGGAGACGGGCAGGGTGACGTCGGTCTTCGGGCTCTCGTGGAGCTGGGCGAGGTTGTAGCCCGAGACGCCCAGGGCGGCCACGGACGCAATGGTCGCGACCCAGCTGTGCACCGTACGGAACTCGTGCCGCATGCCATCCGCCATGGCACCCAGCCTGCGGCGGGCCGCCGCCCGCCGCCCGTCCGCCTGAGCCGGCCGGGGGAGCGCGAAAGGGGGCGCCCGGCAAGTGCCGGGCGCCCCCTTTTCGACCGTACGGCTACGGCTACGGCAGCGCGAGCATCCGCTCCAGCGCGAGCTTCGCGAAGCTCTCCGTCTCCTTGTCGACCCGGATCTGGTTGACGAGGTTGCCCTCGGCCAGGGATTCCAGGGTCCACACCAGGTGGGGGAGGTCGATGCGGTTCATCGTCGAGCAGAAGCAGACCGTCTTGTCGAGGAAGACGACCTCCTTGTCCTGCGCGGCAAATCGATTCGCCAGGCGGCGGACCAGGTTCAGCTCGGTGCCGATGGCCCACTTGGAGCCGGCCGGGGCCGCCTCCAGCGCCTTGATGATGTACTCCGTCGAGCCGACGTAGTCCGCGGCCGCCACGACCTCGTGCTTGCACTCGGGGTGGACGAGGACGTTCACCCCGGGGATGCGGGCGCGCACGTCGTTGACCGAGTCCACCGAGAAGCGGCCGTGGACCGAGCAGTGGCCGCGCCACAGGATCATCTTGGCGTTCCGCAGCTGCTCGACGGTCAGGCCGCCGTTCGGCTTGTGCGGGTTGTAGAGGACGCAGTCGTCCAGGGACATGCCCATGTCGCGGACGGCGGTGTTGCGCCCCAGGTGCTGGTCCGGCAGGAACAGCACCTTCTCGCCCTGCTCGAAGGCCCACTCCAGGGCCTTCTTCGCGTTGGACGAAGTACAGATGGTGCCGCCGTGCTTGCCGGTGAAGGCCTTGATGTCGGCGGAGGAGTTCATGTAAGAGACGGGGACCGTCGTCCCGGCGACGCCGGCTTCGGTCAGCACGTCCCAGCACTCCGCGACCTGCTCGGCGGTGGCCATGTCGGCCATCGAGCAGCCGGCCGCCAGGTCGGGCAGGACGACCTTCTGGTCGTCCGAGGTCAGGATGTCCGCGGACTCGGCCATGAAGTGGACACCGCAGAAGACGATGTACTCGGCCTCCGGCTTGGCGGCCGCGTCCTTGGCCAGCTTGAAGGAGTCGCCGGTGACGTCGGCGAACTCGATGACCTCGTCGCGCTGGTAGTGGTGGCCGAGGATGAAGACCTTGTCCCCGAGCTTCTCCTTGGCCGCGCGGGCGCGGGCCACCAGGTTCGGGTCCGACGGCGAGGGCAGGTCGCCGGGGCACTCCACCCCGCGCTCGCTCTTGGGGTCGGCCTCACGGCCGAGCAGCAGCAGGGCAAGGGGCGTCGGCTGGACGTCCAAGGGCTGGGCGGTGGTCACGACACGCACCCTTTCTGTTTCTGCGACAAGGACTACTGGGGAGACATCGCTTCGACTTCTCGTCTATTTGACGCTATCTATCATAACTGCTTCACGTCACTTTGACGATGCCGATAGTGTCGATGTGACGAATTCGCGCCCGCGGCCGGGCGTCCCGGCGGCCGCTCGTCCACGGACCGACCCGTCCGCGAGGGTGTGCGAGCATGAATATCTGAAACGAGCATCGGGCCCCGGAATGAATCCGCGGTCCCGCTCGTTGCCACCGACGGCAAGAGTCCGACGTTTCCCTGCCCCGCGCGGGGGCCGCCCACTTCGGGAGTGAATGCAGATGTCCGTACAGGACGACAAGACCACCGTGAGCGACGGCATCCTCCTGTCCGACGCCGCCGCCGACAAGGTCAGGACCCTGCTGGAGCAGGAAGGCCGCGATGACCTGGCGCTGCGCGTCGCCGTCCAGCCCGGCGGCTGCTCCGGCCTGCGCTACCAGCTCTTCTTCGACGAGCGCTCCCTCGACGGCGACGTCGTGAAGGACTTCGACGGAGTCAAGGTCGTCACCGACCGCATGAGCTCCCCCTACCTCCACGGGGCCTCGATCGACTTCGTCGACACCATCGAGAAGCAGGGCTTCACGATCGACAACCCGAACGCCACGGGCTCCTGCGCCTGCGGCGACTCCTTCAGCTAAGCCTGTAGGACAACGCGAGGGGGCCACCGGTCGGATTCGACCGGTGGCCCCCTCGCGCACGTGCGGCACGCCCGTGGCCGCGAGCGGGAGCGGCTACTGCCGGGGCAGCGGCTTGCCCGTCGTCGCGTCGACCACCTTCCGGTCGCCGAGCGGCTGCTGGAGCGAGGCCGTCAGCGACATCTCCTTGGCGATCATGATGCAGGCCTGGCCCGGTTTCTGCGGGGTGTCCGTGATCTTGACCATGACGGACGCGGACTCCTCCCGGACCTCCAGGCCGTACGTACTGCACACCCCGCCCCAGAAGTTCACGGTCAGCTTCCGGTCGGGCGCCGCGTACGAGAATCCGGGCACGGTACGTCCCTTCGCGGGCGTCGGGCCGGGGTCCTGAGCCGCCGCCGCGGGCTGGGCCACGGTGTGGCCGGGGCCGCCGTCCTTGCCCGCCACCTCGAACAGCCAGGCCGGGACCAGGCCCCGCGCACCGTCGACCGTCCCGGGAACCAGCCCGAGCGCGGCTCCCCGTACCGACTCCGTCCGCGGGGGCTTCATCGGGCGCGGTTCGGGATTGCACGGCAGCGTGTCCGTGGGCCCGACCGGGGTGTCCGGGGACAGCGGGACGGTGGTCGCGCAGCCGCTCGGGCCGGGACCCGTGCCGTCGGAGCCCGAGGACGCCGCGTTCAGCCGGGCCAGCGCCTCGACGGCGCCGACCACCTGCTGCTCGGCCGCCCGCACCGGGGCCTTCAGCTCGCCGCTGCCCGCCACCACCTGGGAGTCCGCGCCGACGCTGACCTTGGTGGTCCAGCCCTGCGTGGGCAGCCCGCCGATCACCGGGTCGGCGCTCACCACGCGGATCGCGCCCTGGGTGAGGCGCGCGTCCAGCTTGGCGCCGCTCTGACCGGCCGCCGCCAGCACGGGCGCCGAGGCGGTCTTGGCCGCCTCCTCGGTCACCGGCTTGCCGGCGCCGCCCGCGGCGCTCCGGGCGCCCTGACCGCCTTCGTCGCCCTGGGCACCCTGGTCGCTCTGCGGGAGGGTGGCCGGGCCGCAGGTGTCCTTGCCGCGCACGCAGTCGTCCCCGGCGCCGTTGCCCGTGCCGTTGCCGTTCCCCTGGAAGCGGGAGAAGTTCCAGGTGCCCGGCGCGGTACGGGCCACCGTGAGCCGGGGGCCGGAGCCGTCCCCGCTCTCCCCGGCCACCCAGACGTCCCCGCTGAGCCGCGGGGCGCCGGCGAGGCCGAGGGCCGTCGCGAGCCGCGCCACCTCGTCGGCGGTCACCTCGCCGCTCGCGGCGAAGGAGGGCGCCCCGGCCGGGGCCTCCGGGAGCGCGACGTCCGCCTTGTAGGTCACCCCGCCGCCGGACGGGTCCGGCTCGCCTGGGGCGATGCCGGGGCCCGACGGGGAGGGGGCGACGCGGGGGGCGGAGGCCGCGCTGTCACCCGTACGCTCACGGCCCGGCGAGGCGTCGCCGTAGGCGGTGGACGCCCAGTACGCGGTGCCGCCGCCGGCGAGCAGGACGGCGGCGGCGATCGAGCCGACGGCCCAGGCCGGCCGCCGTCGTGTGGCCCGTGATGTGTCGGGTGTGTCGGTGTCGGGTTGTTCGCTGGTCACCGCATCGCTCCTTTGCCCGTACCGGCCTACGTCTTGATGGTGCCGGTGGGACGGAACAGACGCGGATCCGGTTCCGCGGTCCGGCTAGTCGCCGTACGCGGCGGTGGAGGCGATCAGGCGGGCCGAGGCCGGAGGGACGCTGATCCCGTGGATCTGTGAGGGCGCCACCCGGTCCGGACGGGGGTCCGCCGGGACCGCCCAGTGCGGGGCCATCCTGGCGCAGTCGCCCAGGAGCCGTGCGAAGCCGGGCCGCGCGTCGGCGGCGTGTTCGGCGTACCCGAAGCCATCGGTATAGGTCATGGGGGCACGGTAGGCACGGCGGGGGGCGGTAAGAAAGAGCTACTACGGGGTAGTTTCGGCCGGTCGGATGCGGGCCGCCGACCGGGTAGTTTGGATTGTCCCCTCGCCGTCCTTCGCAGGAGCATCCACGCCGTGCGTATCGCAGTCACCGGCTCCATCGCCACCGACCACCTCATGACCTTCCCCGGCCGCTTCGCCGACCAGCTGGTCGCGGACCAGCTGCACACGGTCTCCCTCTCCTTCCTCGTCGACAACCTCGACGTACGCCGGGGCGGGGTCGGCCCGAACATCTGCTTCGGCATGGGGCAGCTCGGCACCCGCCCGGTCCTGGTCGGCGCGGCCGGCTCCGACTTCGACGAGTACCGCGCCTGGCTCGACCGGCACGGCGTCGACACCGAGTCCGTCCGGATCTCCGAGGTGCTGCACACCGCGCGCTTCGTCTGCACGACGGACTCCGACCACAACCAGATCGGCTCCTTCTACACGGGCGCGATGAGCGAGGCCCGGCTGATCGAACTGAAGTCGGTCGCCGACCGCGTGGGCGGCCTCGACCTCGTCCTGATCGGCGCGGACGACCCGGAGGCGATGCTGCGCCACACGGAGGAGTGCCGGACGCGGGGGATCCCCTTCGCCGCCGACTTCTCGCAGCAGATCGCCCGGATGGACGGCGATAACATCCGCACCCTGATGGAGGGTGCGACGTACCTCTTCTCGAACGAGTACGAGAAGGGCCTGATCGAGTCGAAGTCCGGCTGGACCGACGAGGAGATCCTCGGCAAGGTCGGAACGCGCGTGACCACGCTGGGCTCGCGGGGCGTGCGCATCGAGCGGGCCGGCGAGGAGCCGGTCGTCGTCGGGTGCCCGGAGGAGACCGCGAAGGTGGACCCGACGGGTGTCGGCGACGCCTTCCGGGCCGGGTTCCTGACGGGGCTGGGCTGGGGCGTCGGCCTGGAGCGGGCCGCGCAGCTGGGCTGCATGCTCGCGACGCTGGTCATCGAGACCCTGGGTACGCAGGAGTACACGCTGGGCCGCGCGCACTTCATGGAGCGCTTCACCAAGGCCTACGGCGAAACCGCGGCCGCGGAGGTCAAGTCCCACCTCGCGGCGTAGCCGCCGGCCCCGCCGGCAGGCGCATCAGCCGGGATCAAGCCCCGTCAGCGCAGGCGGCGGACCGTGTAGGCCGTGCCCGCCGGGCGCGGGGCCTCGCCCAGGTAGGCGTGGCCCCGCATCGCGCACCAGGCGGGGATGTCCAGCCGGGCCACCTCGTCGTCCGAGAGGACGGTGACCGTACCGCCGACCGGCACCCGGCCGATCGCCCGGGCCAGCTCGATCACCGGCTGGGGGCAGCGCAGGCCCAGCGCGTCCAGGTCCAGGGAGTCCGCCACCGGCGCCACCGGCGACGGCTCCGTGACCCCCAGCCGCTCCCGCACCCCGGCCACCACACCCGGCAGCACCTCCAGGAAGCCGTTGACCTCCGCCGCCGTCGTCCCGGCCGGCAGGGACACGCGTACGTTCCCCTCCGACAGCACCCCCATCGCCCGCAGCACGTGCGACGGCGTCAGGGTCGAGCTGGTGCAGGAGGATCCGGAGGAGACCGAGTAGCCCGCCCGGTCCAGCTCGTGCAACAGCGTCTCCCCGTCGACGTAGAGGCAGGAGAAGGTGGCCAGGTGCGGCAGCCGCCGGTCCGGGTCCCCGACCACCTCGACGTCCGGCACCAGCCGCGCCACCCGCCGCCGGAGCCGGTCCACCAGGACCCGCAGCCGGGCCGCCTCCGCGTCCGCCTCGGCGCGCACCGCACGCAGCGAGGCCGCCGCCGCGACGACCGCGGGCAGGTTGACGAAACCGGGGGAGCGGCCCGACTCCCTTTCGTCGGCGGGGCCTTGGGGCGAGAAGCGCACCCCCTTGCGCACCGCCAGCAGCCCGACCCCCGCCGGCCCGCCCCACTTGTGCGCACTGGCGGCCAGCACCGACCAGGCCCCCTCCACCGGGCCCCAGCCCAGCGATTGCGCCGCGTCGACCAGCAACGGCACCCCGGCCGCCGCGCAGACCTCGGCCACCTCCGCCACCGGCTGCACCGTGCCCACCTCGTGATTGGCCGACTGCAGGCACGCCAGCGCGGTGGCGGGGCCCACCGCGTCCGCGTACCCGGCGGCGGAGACCGCGCCGAGCCGGTCCACACCGACCTCGGTGACGGTCCCGCCGCCCCCCCGGTGGAGCTCCGCCGCGTGCAGAACGGAACTGTGCTCGACGGCCGATACGACCAGATGCCCGCCGACGCGCCGCCGCCCGGCGAGGGCCCCGGCGATGCCGGTGTGAACCGCGTGCGTCCCCGAAGGGGTGAACACCAGCTCGTCGGGCCGGCAGCCCACCGCCTCCGCCGCCGCCTCCCGCGCCGCGTCCAACAGCAGCCGGGCCCGCCGCCCCTCCCGGTACAGCCGGGCCGGGTCGGCCCAGCCCTCGTCGAGGGAGGCCTGCAGCGCCTGCCGGGCCACGGGGTGCAGGGGGGCGGCGGACGCGGTGTCGAAGTACGGCATCCGGTCACGCTAGCCGCCGGCCCGGCCCGTCCGAGGTCAGGGGCCGTCAGATGCGTTCCGGAGCCCGCCATTCGGGGGCGTCGCGGCCGTCCCCCGTACGGCGGATCCATCCCTTCGGGGGCAGTAGCGGCGCGTTGGGCACCCTCCCCGCGCGACCCCAAATAGCGTCCAGTAGGGTTTGGTCCGCATAAACATCCAAACCCCTGCCTGCGTCAGGGCCGGCGACCGACCCGAATGCGGCCGCGGCCGGCCGCGCGGGCCGAGACTCTCGGGAAGGCGCTACGTGAGTCCCTACGGCTCCGACCGCTCGCCGCGGCGCCCGATGCGGCGGAAGCTGCTGCAGGCGCTGACTGCGGGCGTGGTCCTGGCGACCGCCACTGGTTGCTCGTACAACTGGGAAGATTTCCCCCGCCTCGGATTGCCCTATCCGGTCACGGAGGAGGCGCCTCGCATCCTCTCCCTGTGGCAGGGGTCGTGGGCTGCCGCTCTGATCACCGGCATCCTCGTGTGGGGCCTGATCCTGTGGAGCGTCATCTTCCACCGGCGCAGCCGGACCAAGGTCGAGGTTCCCCCGCAGACCCGGTACAACATGCCCATCGAGGCGCTGTACACCGTGGTCCCGCTCATCATCGTCTCGGTGCTCTTCTACTTCACCGCGCGTGACGAGTCGAAGCTGCTCGCCCTCACCCCCAAGCCGCCCCACACGATCAACGTGGTCGGCTACCAGTGGAGCTGGGGCTTCAACTACATCGAGAACGTGGACGGGGACGCCGCGACCCCCAAGGCCGGCGAGGTTCCCAAGGAGCTCGCCTCCATCCCGGACCGTTTCACCAAGGACTTCCCCGCGGGCGCCGAGGGCGTCTACACCAAGGGCGTCCCCGGTGACCGGAACGCGGAGACGGGGTGGCCCGGTCCGACCCTCTACCTGCCCAAGGGTGAGAAGGTCCGCTTCATCCTGTCGTCCAACGACGTCATCCACTCCTTCTGGGTGGTCCCCTTCCTGTTCAAGCAGGACGTCATCCCGGGCCACACCAACGTCTTCGAGGTCACCCCGAGCGAAGAAGGCGTCTTCATGGGCAAGTGCGCCGAGCTCTGCGGCGTGGACCACTCCCGGATGCTCTTCAACGTGAAGGTCGTCTCGCCGGAGGAGTACCGCGCTCACCTCAAGGAGCTGGCCGAGAAGGGGCAGACCGGCTACCTCCCGGCCGGCATCAAGCAGACCGACCCGGCCCGGAATGCGGAAGTGAACAAACTGTGAGCATCCTCAACGAATCTCAGGGTGCCGCCGCCGACTCGTATGAGAACGAGCTGCCGGTGCGGCGCAAGCAGCCGGGCAATGTCGTCGTGAAGTGGATGACCACTACCGACCACAAGACCATCGGCACGATGTACCTGGTCACCTCGTTCGTGTTCTTCATCATCGGCGGGATCATGGCGCTCTTCATGCGCGCCGAGCTGGCCCGTCCGGGTACGCAGATCATGTCGAACGAGCAGTTCAACCAGGCGTTCACGATGCACGGCACGATCATGCTGCTGATGTTCGCGACGCCGCTGTTCGCCGGATTCGCGAACTGGATCATGCCGCTGCAGATCGGCGCGCCCGACGTGGCGTTCCCGCGGCTGAACATGTTCGCGTACTGGCTGTACCTCTTCGGCTCGACCATCGCGGTGGCCGGCTTCGTCACCCCCTCGGGTGCCGCCGACTTCGGCTGGTTCGCCTACTCCCCGCTGTCGGACGCCGTCCGTTCGCCGGGCATCGGCGCCGACATGTGGATCATGGGTCTGGCCTTCTCCGGCTTCGGCACGATCCTCGGCTCGGTCAACTTCATCACCACGATCATCTGCATGCGCGCCCCCGGCATGACGATGTTCCGCATGCCGATCTTCACCTGGAACGTGCTGCTGACCGGTGTTCTGGTCCTGCTCGCCTTCCCGGTGCTGGCCGCCGCGCTCTTCGCGCTGGAGGCCGACCGGAAGTTCGGTGCGCATGTGTTCGACGCGGCCAATGGCGGCGCCTTGCTGTGGCAACACCTCTTCTGGTTCTTCGGACACCCAGAGGTGTACATCATCGCGCTGCCGTTCTTCGGAATCATTTCCGAGGTCATCCCGGTCTTCTCCCGCAAGCCGATGTTCGGTTACATCGGCCTGATCGCCGCGACGATCTCGATCGCCGGTCTCTCGGTGACGGTGTGGGCCCACCACATGTACGTCACCGGCGGTGTGCTGCTGCCGTTCTTCTCCTTCATGACCTTCCTGATCGCGGTACCGACCGGTGTGAAGTTCTTCAACTGGATCGGCACCATGTGGAAGGGCTCGCTGTCCTTCGAGACCCCGATGCTCTGGGCCGTCGGCTTCCTGGTCACCTTCACCTTCGGTGGCCTGACCGGCGTCATCCTGGCCTCGCCCCCGATGGACTTCCACGTCTCCGACTCGTACTTCGTCGTCGCGCACTTCCACTACGTCATCTTCGGCACCGTGGTCTTCGCGATGTTCTCCGGCTTCCACTTCTGGTGGCCGAAGTTCACGGGCAAGATGCTGGACGAGCGTCTCGGCAAGATCACCTTCTGGACGCTGTTCGTGGGCTTCCACGGCACGTTCCTGGTGCAGCACTGGCTGGGCGCCGAGGGCATGCCGCGTCGTTACGCGGACTACCTCGCGGCCGACGGCTTCACCCTGCTGAACACGATCTCGACGATCAGCTCGTTCCTGCTCGGCCTGTCGATGCTTCCGTTCATGTACAACGTGTGGAAGACCGCCAAGTACGGCAAGAAGGTCGAGGTCGACGACCCGTGGGGTTACGGCCGTTCGCTGGAGTGGGCGACTTCCTGCCCGCCGCCGCGGCACAACTTCCTCACCCTGCCGCGGATCCGTTCCGAGTCCCCGGCGTTCGACCTGCACCACCCGGAGATCGCGGCCCTCGACCACCTCGAGGACCACAGCGCCGCCGCCAAGGCCGTCACCGGTGGCAAGGAGGCCGACAAGTGAAGATCCAGGGCAAGATGTTCCTCTGGCTCTCCTTCTTCATCCTGATCATGGCCGTCGTGTACGGCGTGTGGTCGAAGGAGCCCGTCGGTACCACCGCGCTCTTCCTGGCCTTCGGCCTGAGCGTCATGATCGGCTACTACCTGGCCTTCACGGCCAAGCGCGTGGACGAGATGGCCCAGGACAACAAGGAGGCCGACGTCGCCGACGAGGCGGGCGAGCTGGGGTTCTTCGCCCCGCACAGCTGGCAGCCGCTCTCGCTGGCCATCGGTGGCGCACTCGCCTTCAGCGGAGTCATCTTCGGCTGGTGGCTGATGTACTTCTCCGCTCCCGTCATCCTGGTCGGCCTGTGGGGCTGGGTGTACGAGTACTACCGCGGCGAGAACCAGAACCAGTAGCCGCACCACGCGCCGCGCACCGAGCGGCGGCGCAGCCAGGCACTTGGGGCCCGGACACCTCCGATGGAGGGGTCCGGGCCCCTCGTTTGCAGTCACCCCGCGCGCCGTAATTGTCATCTCTTCATAGCGTTGGCTCCATGAAGCACTCACCGCGTCTTTGGACGGTACTCAGCTGCTCCCTGCTGGTCGCGTCCCTCGGGGCCGGCGCCACCGCATGCGGGTCCGGCGACAACCCGCTGTCAGCCCGCCCGTACGACGCGGGCGATCAAGTCGCCTTCAACCAGTCCTCCGGCAGCCGCCCCGTCGACCCCGACAAGCCCCTCGAGGTGACCGCCAAGAGCGGCGACGGCCGGATCACCGACGTGACCGCCGTGGACAACCACGGCCGCCGCCTGGCGGGCGAACTGTCCGCCACCGGCGACCGCTGGCACAGCACCGCCCCGATGGCCGCGGGCGTGCGCTACACGGTCATCGTGAGCACGGAGGACCAACGAGGCGCTCCAGGGCAGCGCACGCTGACTTTCGACACCACCCCGGCCAAGAAGGTCCTCAAGGTCGAATTCGGCCCTGACGCGGGCAAATACGGCGTCGGACAGCCCATCACGGCCGAGCTCAACGAGCCGGTGAAGGACAAGGCCGCCCGAGCGGTCATCGAGCGGGGCCTGATCGTCGACGTCCCGGCCGGGGTCGAGGGCGCCTGGTACTGGGTGGACGACAAGACCCTCCACTACCGGCCCAAGGACTACTGGCCCGCCAACACCGAGGTCTCCGTACGGAGCAACCTGGAGGGCGTCAAGATCTCCGACGACTTCCACGGGGTCGCCGCGAAGCCGCTCAAGCTGGAGATCGGCGACCGCGTCGAGGTCACCACCGACGCCTCCTCGCACTACCTCACGTTCAAGCGCAACGGAGAAGTGATCAACACCATCCCGGTGACCACCGGAAAGCCGGGCTTCTCCACCCGCAACGGCATCAAGGTGGTGCTCGGCAAGCAGTACTACGTCCAAATGCGCGGCGACACGGTCGGCATCGGCGGCAGCGAGTACTACAACCTGCCCGTCTACTACGCGACCCGTGTCACCTGGAGTGGTGAATACGTCCACGCCGCGCCGTGGTCCGTCGGCTCCCAGGGCTACGAGAACGTCAGCCACGGCTGCACCGGCATGAGCACCGGCAACGCCGCCTGGTTCTACGAGAACATCACCGAGGGTGACATCGTCAAGGTGATCAACAGCATCGGCGACGACATGGACAACTTCGGCAACGGCTACGGCGACTGGAACCTCGACTGGAAGGAGTGGCGCGAGGGCAGCGCCCTCCTCAAGGGCACCCAGGAGGGCCGCAGCCCCGTCGACCAGGCGCGCCTGCGCCCGCAGGTCTGAGGCCGCGTCCGCCGGGCGGACACGCCCGGGGGCCCAACAGGCCCCGGACGGGGCCGTGCAGGCCCGTACGGCCCCCTACCGGCGCGCCGGAGTCCCCAGGGACTGCGGCGCGCCGGTACGCGTACGCAGGCGCGGCAGGCGCGCCTACGCGGCCGAGGAGGACAGCCGCGCGCGCAGCAGACCCGCCAGGGCGGCCGCGAACTCCACAGGATCCACCGGAAGGGTGACGGCGGCGTCCGCGCGGCTCCAGGTGGCCAGCCAGGCGTCCTGGGGGCGCCCCATGAGCAGCAGCACCGGCGGGCAGTTGAAGATCTCGTCCTTGATCTGCCGGGCCACGCCCATGCCCCCGGCGGGCGCCGCCTCGCCGTCCAGCACGCAGACGTCGATGCCGCCCGCATCCAGCTCCGTCAGGACGGCCGGCAGCGTGGCGCACTCCAGGAACTCCACGGGCGGCAGGTCCGCGGCGGGCCTGCGCCCGGCCGCCAGCCGCACCTGCTCCCGGGTGCCCGCGTCGTCGCTGTAGACCAGAACCCGCGCAGTCGCCCGCATTTCGTTCCTCCACGTATCCGCGAAAAACGCTGATGATGCGCGGGATGCTACTCCGTCCGACCTGGTGTCAACATCGGTTCGGACAGCATCTCTGATGGGCCGTTCGGGCCTTGCACACGCCCCTGACACTCCGAACGGCACCCCCCGGGGTGAGGGCGGGATAAGCGACCGACATAATGTCGGTCGTGGCGACAGCAACGACAGTAGATACCGGGCACGCGCACCCGACGGTCAACCGGCCGAACCTCGTCAGCGTCGGAACCATCATCTGGTTGAGTTCCGAGCTGATGTTCTTCGCGGCCCTCTTCGCGATGTACTTCACCCTGCGATCCGTGACAGGCGCCGAGTACTGGACAGAACAGGCATCGTTCCTGAATCTGCCCTTCTCGGCGACGAACACAACGATCCTGGTGCTCTCCTCGCTCACCTGCCAGCTCGGCGTATTCGCCGCCGAGCGCGGTGACGTGAAGAAGCTCAGGACGTGGTTCATCATCACGTTCGTCATGGGTGCGATCTTCATTGGCGGCCAGGTGTTCGAGTACACCGAGCTGGTCAAGCACGAGGGCATCTCCCTCTCGTCAGGTCCGTACGGCTCGGTCTTCTACCTGACCACCGGCTTCCACGGTCTGCACGTGACGGGCGGTCTCATCGCCTTCCTGCTGGTCCTCGGCCGGACGTACGCGGCCAAGAGGTTCACCCACGAACAGGCCACGTCGGCCATCGTCGTGTCCTACTACTGGCACTTCGTCGATGTCGTCTGGATCGGCCTCTTCGCAACGATCTACCTGATCAAGTAGCGAACACGTCGCCGGGCCCGACCCGGCACTCCATCCAGAAACACCGACGCAGAAGATCCTGACACCGGGGTAATCCGTGAAAAAGCTCTCCGCACGACGACGCCATCCGCTGGCGGCGGTCGTCGTTCTACTCCTCGCGCTGGCGGCCACTGGGGGGCTTTACGCCGCCTTCGCCCCCGCGGGCAAGGCGCAGGCCGATGAAACCGCCCAGTCCCTCGCCATCGAGGAGGGCAAGAAGCTCTACGCCGTGGGCTGCGCAAGCTGCCACGGAACCGGCGGTCAGGGTTCCTCTGACGGCCCCAGCCTGGTCGGCGTCGGCTCCGCGGCCGTCGACTTCCAGGTGAGCACGGGCCGCATGCCCGCCCAGCAGCCCGGCGCCCAGGTGCCGAAGAAGCCCGTCATCTACACCCAGGCGCAGATCGACCAGCTCGCCGCGTACATCGCCTCCCTCGGCGCGGGCCCCATCACGCCGCACGAGAAGCAGTACGACCCGGCGGGTGCCGACATCGCCAATGGTGGTGAGCTGTTCCGCAACAACTGCGCGCAGTGCCACAACTTCACCGGTGAGGGCGGCGCGCTGACGAACGGCAAGTACGCCCCCAACCTTGAGGGCGTCGAGCCGAAGCACATCTACGAGGCCATGCTCACCGGCCCGCAGAACATGCCCTCCTTCCCGGACAGCACCATGCCGGAGAAGCAGAAGAAGGACATCATCGCGTACCTCCAGACCGTGAACGGCGAGAAGTCGACCAGCCCCGGTGGCCTCAAGCTCGGTGGCCTCGGCCCCGTCTCCGAGGGTCTGTTCGGCTGGATCTTCGGTCTGGGTGCGCTGATCGCTGTCGCCGTCTGGGTCGCGGCCCACACCGCTAAGGCCAAGAAGTCATGAGTAGCCAAGACATTCCCGAAGAGAAGCACCTGCCGAGCGAGCAGGGCGACGCGCACCACGGTGGCGTGGCGGTCGCGGACGACCCGTTCGCCGACCCGGGCCTGCCGGTCCACAAGCCGCGCATCCAGGACATCGACGAGGCGGCGGCCAAGCGCTCCGAGCGCACGGTCGCGATGCTGTTCACGCTGTCGATGCTGGCCACGATCGGCTTCATCGCCGCCTACGTGAGCATCCCGGTCGAAAAGATCGTCTTCATCTTCCCGATCGGGAGGGTGAGCGCGCTCAACTTCGCCCTGGGCATGACCCTGGGCACGGCCCTCTTCTGCATCGGCGCGGGGGCGGTCCACTGGGCCCGCACCCTGATGTCCGACGAGGAGATCGCCGACGAGCGCCACGAGATCGCGGCTCCGGCCGACGTCCGGGCCAAGGTCATGCAGGACTTCGCCGATGGCACGAACGAGTCCGCCATCGCCCGTCGTCCGCTCCTGCGCAACACGATGCTCGGCGCGCTGGCCCTGCTGCCGCTGTCCGCCGTCGTGATCCTGCGCGACCTGGGCCCGCTGCCCGAGGACAAGCTCCGCAAGACCATCTGGGCCAAGGGCAAGCTGCTCATCAACCAGAACACGATGGAGCCGCTGCGTCCCGAGGACGTCATCACCGGTTCGCTGACCTTCGCCATGCCGGAAGGCCTGGAGGAGGAGCAGCACGACTTCCAGGTCCAGATCGCCAAGGCTGCCCTGATGATCGTCCGGATCAAGCCGGAGGACATCAAGGACAAGCAGGAGCTGGAGTGGTCCCACGACGGCATCGTGGCCTACTCCAAGATCTGCACCCACGTCGGCTGCCCGATCAGCCTGTACGAGCAGCAGACGCACCACGTGCTCTGCCCGTGCCACCAGTCCACCTTCGACCTCTCCGACGGCGCCCGAGTCATCTTCGGCCCGGCTGGTCACGCGCTTCCGCAGCTGCGGATCGGCGTCAATGACGAAGGTTTCCTCGAGGCGCTCGGCGACTTCGAAGAGCCCGTCGGTCCTGCTTTCTGGGAGCGCGGATGAGCACTGCCACTGAAACCGAACGCAAAGCGCCTGCCGGCGAGCGCGTAGCCGACTGGGCGGACGGCCGCCTGGGCATCTACGCCCTCGCCAAGGCGAACATGCGCAAGATCTTCCCGGACCACTGGTCCTTCATGCTGGGCGAGATCTGCCTCTACAGCTTCACGATCCTCATCCTCACGGGTGTGTACCTGACGCTGTTCTTCCACCCGAGCATGAACGAGGTCACGTACGACGGCTCGTACGTGCCGCTGCAGGGCGTCATGATGTCCGAGGCCTTCGCCTCGACGCTCCACATCAGCTTCGACGTCCGCGGCGGTCTGCTCATCCGGCAGATCCACCACTGGTCGGCGCTGATCTTCATCGCCGCGATGCTCGTGCACATGATGCGCGTCTTCTTCACCGGCGCCTTCCGCAAGCCGCGCGAGGTCAACTGGATCTTCGGCTTCCTGCTGCTGGTCCTCGGCATGTTCACCGGCTTCACCGGTTACTCCCTGCCGGACGACCTGCTCTCGGGCACCGGTGTCCGCTTCATGGAGGGCGCGATCCTGTCCGTGCCGGTCGTCGGCACGTACCTGTCGTTCTTCCTCTTCGGCGGCGAGTTCCCGGGCGGCGACTTCGTCGCACGCTTCTACTCGGTGCACATCCTGCTGCTGCCGGGCATCATGATGGGCCTGATCGTGGCCCACCTGATCCTCGTCGTGTACCACAAGCACACCCAGTACGCGGGTCCCGGCAAGACCGAGAAGAACGTCGTCGGCATGCCGCTGCTGCCGGTCTACATGGCCAAGGCCGGAGGCTTCTTCTTCCTGGTCTTCGGTGTCATCGCGGCCATCTCGGCCATCGCCTCGATCAACCCGATCTGGGCGCTCGGCCCGTACCGCCCGGACCACGTGTCCACCGGTGCGCAGCCCGACTGGTACATGGGCTTCTCCGAGGGCCTCATCCGTGCCATGCCCGGCTGGGAGATCAACCTGTGGGGCCACACCCTCGTCCTGGGTGTGTTCATCCCGCTGATCATCTTCCCGCTGGTCCTGGTCGCGATCGCGGTCTACCCGTTCATCGAGTCCTGGGTCACCGGGGACAAGCGCGAGCACCACATCCTGGACCGCCCGCGCAACGTCCCGACCCGGACGGGTTTCGGTGTGGCCTGGCTGACGTGGTACGTCATCCTGCTGATCGCCGGTGGAAACGACATGTTCGCGCAGTACTTCCACCTGTCGATCAACTCGATCACCTGGTTCGCCCGGATCGGCTTCTTCGTCCTTCCGCCCATCGCCTTCATCATCACCAAGCGGATCTGCCTCGGCCTCCAGCGCCGGGACCGGGACAAGGTGCTGCACGGTCGCGAGACCGGCATCATCAAGCGCCTGCCGCACGGTGAGTTCGTCGAGATCCACGAGCCGCTCTCGCAGGGCAAGCTGCACACGCTCACCTCGTACGAGCAGTACAAGCCGGTCGAGATCGGCCCGACGGTCGACGAGAACGGTGTCGAGCGCAAGGTGAAGCTCACCGAGAAGCTCCGCGCGAAGCTGAGCAAGGGCTACTACGGCGAGAACAACCAGATTCCGAAGCCCACGGTGGAGGAGTACAAGGAGATCCAGAGCGGCCACGGCCACCACTGATCCCCGTGATCCCCGCATGAGGGACTGATTTCGGTCAGTCCTGGTGTCGCCACGGCGAGAGCCCCGTCCAATCATTGGACGGGGCTCTTTGCCGTTCACCTGTGCTGGATAGGCTGAGGACCTTCCCATTCGACGTGGAATCCCCACTGGCAGCAGGAGCGGACCATGACCGTTGTGACCCCGGCAGGCGGCGACAGCGTGGCGGCCTCCAGCTGGCCGGGCGTCCTCGACGCCCTGCTGAGCGGCCGGGACCTGGGCGCGGACGACACGGCCTGGGCCATGGACAGGATCATGCGCGGGGAGGCCACCGACGCCCAGATCGCCGGCTTCGCGGTCGCCCTGCGGGCCAAGGGCGAGACGGTCGCGGAGATCAACGGCCTGGTGCGCACCATGTACGAACACGCCAACCTGATCGAGGTACCGGGCCGGACGGTGGACATCGTCGGCACCGGCGGCGACGGCGCCCAGACGGTGAACATCTCCACGATGTCGGCGATCGTGGTGGCCGGTACCGGCGCCAAGGTGGTCAAGCACGGCAACCGGGCCGCATCCTCCGCGAGCGGGTCCTCCGACGTCCTGGAGAAGCTCGGCGTGAACCTCGACCTCACCCCCCGGCGGGTGGTGGAGGTCGTGGAGGAGGCCGGGATCACGTTCTGCTTCGCCGTGAAGTTCCACCCGGCGCTGCGGCACGTGGCGGCGGCCCGCAAGGAGCTGGGGATCCGGACCACCTTCAACTTCCTGGGCCCGCTGACCAATCCGGCCCGGGTGCGGGCGCAGGCGACCGGTGTGGCCGATGCCCGGATCGCCCCCATCGTGGCGGGCGTGCTCGCCGAGCGGGGCTCCTCCGCACTGGTCTTCCGGGGCGACGACGGCCTGGACGAGCTGACCACGACCGCGACCTCGCGGGTGTGGTGGGTGCGTGACGGCAAGGTCGAGGAGCAGCCCTTCGACCCCCGCGACGTCGGCATCGACCTCGTCGACGTGTCCGCGCTGCGCGGCGCGGACGCCTCGTACAACGCGGACATCGCCCAGCGCCTGCTGGCCGGCGAGACGGGCCCGGTCCGCGACGCGGTGCTGCTGAACTCGGCCGCCGCGCTGGTGGCCCTGGACCCCGGCTCGGGCACGCTGGAGGAGCAGCTGCGGGCCGGCATCGCCCGCGCGGCGCAGTCCATCGACTCGGGCGCGGCCCGCGCGTCGCTGGCCCGGTGGGTGCAGGCCAGCAACCGCTGATCATTTTCGGCCAAGATCCCGGTCCGGAATGTGGACCGGGGTCTTGCGCCGGAGGGATCTTGTGGCAGGATGCTCGGCAGGTCACGAGTGACAGCGTTTAAGGCCCCGGCTTGCTGTCCGGCAACCCTCCTTCCGTGGCGGGGTGCCCCGGGTGATGACCAGGTCGTAGGCACAAAGGCCTACGGCAAGCGCGGATCCCTCGACACCAGGGGTCCTGGTCTCTCGAGGAGCGTTTTCCGTGAGCAAGCGAATGCGATAGGGCGAGTCCGCCCCTTCTTCACCCTCCGTGCGGCCCTCAGTCGTCCGTGCGTCGAGGCAACTCCCGTACCACTGCACGTGTGCGCCCGCGCATCCGTGCACCCACGTACGGGCCATCCGAAGCCATTGCGCCTGTCCTGCCGGGAGATACCGTCATGTCCACGTACCCGAACGCCGCCGCCCCCGCGACCGCCCCCGTCGACCCCGCCTGTGCCGGGCCGCTGCCGGTCCTCGGCCGCGACGTCACCGTCCCGCTCGTCACCGGCGGCGAGGTCACCTACGCCGCCCTCGACTACGCGGCCAGCGCCCCGGCCCTGCAGCGCGTCTGGGACGACGTGGCCGCGTACGCCCCGTACTACGGCAGCGTGCACCGCGGCGCCGGCTACCTCTCGCAGCTCTCCACCGACCTCTTCGAGCAGAGCCGGGTCACGGTCGCCGAGTTCCTCGACTGCCGGCCCGCCGACCAGGTGATCTTCACCCGGTCCACCACCGACTCGCTGAACCTGCTCGCCGCCGTGCTCCCGGCCGGCTGCCAGGTCTTCGTCTTCGAGACCGAGCACCACGCCTCGCTGCTGCCGTGGGTGAACGCGCAGGTCACGTACCTCAACGCGCCGCGCACCCCGGACGAGGCCGTCGCCACCCTGGAGCGCGCGCTGGCCGACCGCGACCCCTACGGCCCGGCCCTGGTCTGCGTCACCGGCGCCTCCAACGTCACCGGTGAGCTGTGGCCCGTCAAGGAGCTCGCGGCGGCCGCGCACGCCCACGGCGCGCGCATCGTGCTGGACGCCGCCCAGCTGGCCCCGCACCACCCCGTCTCGGTGCAGGACCTCGACGTGGACTGGGTCGCCTTCTCGGGGCACAAGCTGTACGCCCCCTTCGGCTCGGGCGTGCTGGCCGGCCGCGCGGACTGGCTCCAGCGGGCCGAGCCGTACCTGGCCGGCGGCGGCGCCTCCCGCAAGGTCGCCCGGCGCGAGGACGGCGGCGTGGACGTGGAGTGGCACACCACCGCCGCGCGGCACGAGGCCGGCTCCCCGAACGTCATCGGCGTGTACTCGATCGCCTCCGCCTGCCGCGCCCTCACCGAGGCGGGCTTCGACACCCTGGTGGCCCGGGAGCAGGAGCTCATCGCCGAGGTCCGCGCGGGCCTGGCCGAGGTCCCGGCGGTGCGGGTCCTGTCCCTCTTCGGCGACGACGCGCCGCGGGTCGGGGTCATCTCGTTCGTGGTGGACGGCTGGAACAGCTCCCACTTCGCGGCGGCCCTGTCCGCGGAGTACGGGATCGGCGTGCGCGACGGTCTGTTCTGCGCCCACCCGCTGGTCCGCACCCTGCTGGGCAGCGAGCCCCAGGCCCAGGGCGAATGCGGAGCCCCGGAGGCCGCCCCGGGCGAGCGCTCGCTGAACGCCATCCGTGTCAGCTTCGGCGCCGGCACCCCGGACGAGCACGTGGAGCGCTTCGTCCGCGCCGTGCGCGAGCTGGTCGAGGACGGCGCGAAGTGGGAGTACCGCACGCAAGAGGGCCGCTGCGTCCCCGCCGTCTGACGGCCCGGGTGGGGAAGCGGCGAGGCCGCTCACCCCGCCGGAGGTGTCAGGCGTCCAGACCGATGGCGAAGGCGGCTTCCAGGTCGTGCTGGGAGTACGTGCGGAACGCCACGTGCGTGTCCGTCACCTCCACGCCCGGGATCTTGCTGATGCGGCCCGGGATGATGTCCGCCAGGGTCTCGTGGCGGGCGACGCGGACGAGCGCGATCAGGTCGTACGTACCCGTGACGGAGTAGACCTCGCTGACGCTGTCCAGCGCGGCGATGGACTCGGCGATCTCGGGGATCCGGTCCACGCTGGTCTTGATGAGCACGATCGCGGTGATCACGGTTGACTGTCTCCCTCGCTGGCCGTCGCTGGTCGCCTCACTCTAGTCGTACGCCGGTAGCGGACCCACGCGTAGAGGAAGCCGAGCGAGAAGCCCACCACGTGGGCCAGATAGGCGACCCCCGGACCGCTGCCCGCGCGGTGCGCCGCCAGCCACTGGAGCGCGAACCAGAAGAGCAGGACGATCCACGCCGGGAAACGCAGCGGCAGGAAGAACAGGAACGGGAACAGGCTCGTCACCCGGGCCCTGGGGAACAGGCACAGGAAGGCCCCCAGCACCGCCGAGATCGCCCCGGACGCACCGACCAGCGTCTGGTCCGAGGAGGCGTTCGCCGCCGCGTACACGGCCAGGGCCAGGTAGCCCGTACAGACGTAGAAGCAGAGGAACTCCGCCCGGCCCATCCGCCGCTCCGTCATCGCGCCGAAGACGTGGAGGAAGAGCATGTTCCCCAGCAGGTGCAGCCAGCTGCCGTGGATGAACAGCGCCGTCAGCGGAGTCAGCAGCGCCCGGCGGTCCCCCGTGAACAGCTCGTCCGGGACCACGCCCCAGCGCCGGAAGTACGCCGTCCCCGAGACCAGCAGTTCCTCGCCCGTCCCGTAGCCCGGGTTCAGGCCCGATGCCGGGCCGAGGAGGAACACCGCGCAGCACGCGGCGATCAGCGTGTGGGTGACCACCGGGCCCCGGGCGGCCTCGCGCAGGGCCTGCCACCTTACGATCATGCGACCGAGCATGACCCAAGCCGACCCACTTGGGGCGGTGGCAGGCCGTAGGGTTACGAGCTGCGCCGTCCGCCACGCACGCGCGGGCGGCTTTGATTGAATGAATTGAATGAGCCTTGAAGGAGAGAGCGGCCTGATGACGGTTCCCCAGCCGACCGACACCACCCGGTGGCGCTGCACCCTGTGCGGCAACCTCACGCGGTTCGACGTCACCCGTTCGTCGAAGGTCGTGGAATACGTCCACCTGGACCTCGCCGGGGAGCCGAAGGTCGAGGAGCGCGAGGTGGTCAATGAGACCATCGAGTCGGTCCGCTGCCGCTGGTGCAACGCGGTGGACCAGATCGAACTCGTGGACAGGCCGGGCGCGGACTCCTGACGGAGCCGTGCCCACACGTACATACGGTAGGGGTGACGGATTGTGGAGCCAGAAAGCGGCGCTGAGCCGGCCGACGCGGCCGGCGACGCCGCGGAGGTGCTCGACCGCCCGCTGCCGGAAGGCGTGCGGCGCCGGGTCGTCGCGCTCGTCTCGGACGCCTTCGGCGGTCTGACGGTCGCGGACCTCCCGGCGCAGCTGCGCCAGTACGCCCGCTTCACCCCGACCCGCCGCGCCAAGTTCGCCGGCAACGCCATGGCGTCGGCCGTCGAGACCGACGCCGTCTTCCGCGGCCGGGTCGCCGAGAAGCTCCGCGAGGCGCAGGCCGACCTCGCCGGGGCGCTGGAGTCCGGAGCCCCGCCCGCCGCCGCCGATCCGCTGGACGTGGCGGCGGCCGCGTACGTGCTGCGGCCGGCCGGCTGGGTGAAGCTGGTGGCCGCCGCGGGCGAGGAGGCGCAGCGCGCCGACGCCGAGCGGGTCGGCGAGGAGACCCGGCGGGAGCTGGACCGCCTCCGCGAGGAACTGGCCCACGTACGGGAGCTGCAGCGCACCGGCGGCGAACTGGTGCGGGTCGAGCTGGACGCGGCCCGCAAGGAAGCGGAATCGCTTCAGCGCAAGCTGCGCAGCGCCCTCAGCGACGTCAAGCGGGGCGAGGCGGCCCTGCGCAAGGTGAACGCCGAGATCGACGGCATGCGCGGTGAGGCGGCCGCCCAGGTGGCCGCCGCCGAGAGCGAGAGCCGGCGGCTCAAGTCCCGCCTCGCCGAGGTGGAGACGGCGCTGGAGACCTCGCGCAGGGCCACCCGCGAGGGCCGCAGCATCGAGGACATGCGGCTGCGCCTGCTGCTCGACACCGTGCTGGACGCGGCGGCGGGGCTGCGCCGCGAGCTGGCGCTGCCGCCGGTGTCCACGCGGCCGGCGGACACCGTGGACGCGGTGGAGCCGGGCCTGATGACTCCCAAGGACATCGCGGCGCGCGCCCTGTCGGAGACCGATCCGGCGCTGCTGGACCAGTTGTTGGCGCTGCCTCAGGCCCATCTGGTGGTCGACGGCTACAACGTGACCAAGACCGGCTATCCGACGATGCCGCTGGAGAAGCAGCGGCTGCGGCTGCTGGGCGGGCTGTCGATGCTGGCCGCGCAGACGGGCGCGGAGATGACCTGTGTCTTCGACGGCGCGGAGCTGGCGGCCCCGGTGCTGCTCGCGCCGCCGCGCGGGGTTCGCGTGCTGTTCTCCAAGGCCGGGGTGACGGCGGACGAGCTCATCCGTCAACTGGTGCGCGCCGAGCCGCCGGGCCGGCCGGTGGTCGTGGTCTCCACCGACCGCGAGGTCGCCGACGGGGTGGCCAAGGCCGGTGCACGGCCGGTGGCGTCCGCATTGCTGCTGAAGCGGCTTTCGCGCGTTTCATAACTGCTGGGTCGAATGCCGGAATTGGCAGGACTCCGAGGGAACGTACCGTCAAGTGGTCTGCACAGAGCGTGCTCCCTAGGTAAAGAAGCTGGTCGGCGAGCGAAATTTTTCCTTGCAGGATTTGAACTGATCACAGAAGGGTCACTAGGGTCACCTCAAACCTTCGTGCGGTAGATCACCCATTCGGGGTGACAGCGAAGGTGTCGCCGAGCTGCGTTCTTCGGCGGCTCTAGGAAGAAGGAGCTCGCCTTCGTGGCGTCCCACCGTCGACCCAAGCAGCCGACCCGCACTCGCGTGACCGTGCTCACCGTCACCGCGGCCGCGGCCGTGGCCCTCTCCGCCCAGGGCGCCTCCGCCGCTCCGGCGAAGCCGAGCAAGGACGAGGTCAAGACCCAGGTCGACGCCCTCTACGAAGAGGCGGAGCAGGCCACCGAGAAGCTCAACGGGGCCCAGACGCGCCAGGACGGCCTCGAGAAGGAGATCGGGCAGCTCCAGGACCAGGTCGCCCGCGGCCAGGACGAGCTCAACACCCTGCGCGGCGCCATCGGTTCGATGGCCAACGCCCAGTACCGCACCGGCGGCATAGACCAGTCCCTCGCGCTCTTCCTCTCCGCCGACCCCGACAACTACCTGGACAAGGCCTCCACGCTGGAGCAGTTGAGCGGCAAGCAGGTCGAGGCGGTCCAGAAGATCCAGGCCAAGCAGCGCAGCCTCGCGCAGCAGCGCCAGGAGGCCGCCGGCAAGCTCGCCGACCTCGACGCCACCCGCAAGGAGCTGGCCGAGAAGAAGAAGATCTCGACGGACAAGCTCGCCGAGGCCCAGGCCCTCCTCAACACCCTGACCTCGCAGGAGCGCGCGCAGCTCAAGGACGAGGCCAAGAAGGCGGGCGGCAGCGCGGCCGAGCAGGCCGAGCTCAGCAACGTGAAGGGTTCCGGCCGGGCCGCGGACGCGCTGCGGGCCGCCGTGACCAAGAACGGCGGGTCCTACGTCCGCGGCGGCACCGGCCCGAACGCGTTCGACTGCTCCGGCCTCACGCAGTGGGCCTACAAGCAGGCCGGGATCACCATCGGCCGCACCACCTTCGACCAGGTCAAGGATGGCCGGAAGGTCAGCCTGAGCGAGCTCCAGCCCGGAGACCTGGTCTTCTACTCGAACCTCCAGCACGTCGGGTTGTTCGCGGGCAACGGCAAGGTCTTCCATGCCGCCAACCCGAGCGCCGGCATCCTGTACGGATCCCTCAGCGGATTCGCGTACGGAGTCCGCGTCGGCGGCTGACGCCCCCGGACACCCCCTCAAGGCGCCCCGTACACCGCCCATCCGGGCGAATTCCGGGGCCCCGCTCTGACCACACGCCCCGCCGGTGACCTGCGTCTCCGGCGGGGCGTCGCTGTGTGCGCCTGTCGACGGCCGTTGGCCGGTGCGTGTCCGCGCGGCTACTGTCTGCCAGCGCGGAACCCGGCACACGGCCGTCCACGGGGGGCGGACCCGGGCCCCGCGCAGCGGAAGGGAGCGGTTTCACGTGGCGTCCCATCGCCGGCCCGGGCTCAGTGCCCTCGACCGGAACACGAAGGTCTCCGTCCTCACCGCCGCCGCGGCAGGAGCCGTGGTCGCCATGACGGCCGCGTCCGCGAGCGCGGCCCCCGGCCTGCCCCACGAACCGGTCGGAGGGGGCAAGACCGGCGCCCGGGCCCAGGTCGACCGGCTCTTGGAGGAGGCCGAGCAGGCCACCGAGGAGTTCAACGAGGCGGGGGAGAAGGCCGACAAGCTCCGCGCCGAGGTCAACCGGACCCAGGACGCGGTGGCCCGCGGCCAGGACCGCATCAACACCATGCGGGGCATCCTCGGCGCCTTCGCCGGGGCCCAGTACCGCTCCGGCGGCATCGATCCCGCCGTCGAGCTGATGCTGTCCGAGAACCCGGACGACTACCTGGAGAAGGCCACCGCCCTCGACCGGCTGACCGGAGTCCAGGCCCGCCGCCTCGACGAACTGCGCTCCGAGCAGCGCCGACTCGGCCGGCAGCGCGAGGAGGCCTCCCGCAAGCTCGCCGAACTGGACGTCGTACGCGCGGACGTGGCCAGACAGAAGCGGGTGGTCACGGCGAAGCTCGCCGCGGCCCGCCGGCTGCTGAACGCGATGCCCACGCAGGAGCGCGCCGACTTCGAGCACGCCTCGCGCTCCGGCGGCCGCCCCGAGGCGCTGCCCGACCTGCCCTCGCTCGGCCCCTCCTCGGGGCGCGCCGCGACCGCCGTGATGGCGGCCCGGTCCGCGGTCGGCCGCCCGTACGTGTGGGGCTCCACCGGGCCCTCCGGCTTCGACTGCTCCGGGCTGATGGTGTGGTCGTACCGCCAGGCGGGCGTCTCCCTGCCGCGCACCTCGCAGGCCCAGCGGTACGCCGGCCGCCGCGTCCCGCTCTCACAGGCGCAGCCGGGCGACCTGGTGACGTACCGCTCGGACGCCAGCCACGTCGGCATGTACGTCGGCAACGGCCAGGTGGTGCACGCCCCGTACCCCGGGGCCCGGGTGCGGTACGACCCCGTCGGGATGATGCCGGTGTCCTCGGTGACCCGCCCCTGAGCCTGCCGTGCGTACGATCGGCTGATGCTGCCGGCGCACCACCCCCTCCGTCGTACCGCCGTACGAGCCCTGCCGATGCTGCTGTGCGCGCTGCTGGCCGGGTGCGGGTCCGGGGCGCGGCCGGCCGACACCGCCGGGCGCGAGGTACGGCGGGCCGTGGCCGAATGGTCCGCGGCCCCGCCCGAGCGGCTCGCCGGGATCCCGCTGGAGGGGTGGTCGTACGAGGTCACCTCCGTCCGGGAGGACGGCGTACGGGCCTTCGCGCGGGCGGAGCTGCACTACCGGCTCACCGGCTACGACGCGGCCCCCGCCGGATCGGCCCGCGAGGTCGAGCTGGTGGCCGGGGCCGACGGCGGGTGGCGGGTCACCGCCGACCGGCCCGCGCCGGGCGCCCTGCCGCAACTGTGGGACCAGGGGCCCGTCACGGTGGAGCGGGGCGCGCACGCACTGGTGCTGGGCGGCGCCGGCCAGAGCCCCGAGACCCTGTCCGCCGTCGCCGCCGAAGCCGACCGGGCGGTCCCGGCGGTGAGCGCCGCCTGGCCCGGGCCCTGGGCGGGGCGGGTCGTGGTGCTGGTCCCCGGCTCGCTGGAGCGGATGGCGCAGCTGCTGGGCCGGCCGGCCGACGAGTACCGGGGGCTGGGCGCGGTCACCGTGGGGCGGGTGGGCGGCGCCCCGGCCGCCGCGGACAGGGTCGTCGTCAACCCGGAGGGGTACGGGCAGCTCACCGCCGAGGGGCGGCGGATCATCCTGACCCACGAGACCACGCACGTGGCCACCCGCGCGGCGACCACCGCGACGACCCCGCTGTGGCTCTCCGAGGGCTTCGCGGACTGGGCGGCGTACCGGGGGAGCGGCAGCGCCCCGGCGCAGGCCGCGCCGACGCTCGGCCGGGCGGTGCGGGCGGGTGAGCTGCCGGGCGCGCTCCCGGCGAACGAGGCGTTCGCCTTCGGCGGGGACGCGGACGCGCTGGCGCGGGCGTACGAGGGCGCGTGGCTGGCCTGCCGGCTGATCGCGGACCGGTGGGGTGACGCGGCGCTGGTCGCGCTGTACGGGAAGGCGGGGCGCGAGTCGCCGGCCACGGCGCTCCAGGAGACCCTCGGGACGGACCAGGCGGGACTGACCCGGGCCTGGCAGGAGGACCTGCGCCGGGAGCTGCGCCGGTAGCTGCTCGGGTAGTGTCGGCAGGCGATGCACAAGACGCTGATCGTGACCAACGACTTCCCGCCGCGACCGGGCGGCATCCAGGCCTTCCTGCACAACATGGCGCTGCGGCTGGATCCGGACCGGATCGTCGTCTACGCCTCCACCTGGAAGCACGGCGCGGAGGGCCGCGAGGCCACCGCGGCCTTCGACGCGGAGCAGCCCTTCCAGGTCGTGCGCGACCGCTCGACGATGCTGCTGCCGACACCGCGGGTGACCCGGCGGGCGGTGGGCCTGCTGCGCGAACACGGCTGCGAGTCGGTGTGGTTCGGCGCGGCGGCCCCGCTCGGGCTGATGGGTCCGGCGCTGCGGCGGGCGGGCGCGCGGCGGATCGTGGCGACCACGCACGGGCACGAGGCGGGCTGGGCGCAGTTGCCGGCCGCGCGGCAGTTGCTGCGGCGGATCGGTGAGGGCACGGACACGCTGACGTACCTGGGGGAGTACACGCGCTCGCGGATCGCCTCGGCGGTGACGGGGCGGGCGGCGGCGCGCATGGTGCAACTCCCGCCGGGGGTCGACGAGAAGACCTTCCACCCCGGGTCGGGCGGCGCGCAGGTGCGGGCCCGGCTGGGGCTCACGGAGCGGCCGGTGGTGGTGTGCGTGTCCCGGCTGGTGCCGCGCAAGGGGCAGGACACGCTGATCGAGGCGATGCCGCGGATCCTGGCGGCGGTGCCGGACGCGGTGCTGCTGGTGGTCGGCGGCGGGCCGTACGAGGCGGACCTGCGGGCGCTGGCCGTCTCTGCCGGGGTCGCCGGCTCGGTGGTGTTCACGGGGGCGGTCCCCTGGTCCGAACTGCCCGCCCACTACGGCGCGGGGGACGTCTTCGCGATGCCGTGCCGGACCCGGCGGGGCGGCCTGGACGTGGAGGGGCTCGGCATCGTGTACCTGGAGGCGTCGGCGACGGGCCTGCCGGTGGTGGCGGGGGACTCGGGCGGCGCGCCGGACGCGGTGCTGGACGGGGAGACGGGGTGGGTCGTCCGGGGCGGTGACCCTGCGGATGCGGCGGAGCGGATCGTCGCCCTCCTCCAGGACCCGGCCCTGCGGGCGCGCATGGGCGCGGCCGGGCGGGCGTGGGTCGAGGAGAAGTGGCGCTGGGACCTCCTGGCGGAGCGCCTGCGCGAGCTGCTGTAGCCGCCCGTCCGCGGCCCCGCTGCGGGGGGCTCCGCCCCCGGATCCCCGCGCCTCAAACGCTGGCGAGGCCTGTTTTTTCGGGGGGCGGCGCCATGTCTGACTGTCTCTCAGATGCCTGTCAAGGCGGCGTCTAGCTGGAAGGCCGGATTCCGCCCATGATGCGCCCATGACACCAAACCTGACGCGTCGTCACCTTCTGGGGATCGGCGCCCTCCAGACGGCCGCCGCCCTCGGCTTCACACGGATCGGCCCGGCCTCCGCCTCCGCCGTCGAGCCGGGCGCGGCCCACTACGCCCCCGCCATCGTCGTCGGCTCCGGTTACGGATCCGCCGTCGCCGCCCTGCGCCTCGGACAGGCGGGCGTGCGGACCGTCGTCCTGGAAATGGGACGGCTCTGGGACACCCCCGGCCCCGACGGCAAGGTCTTCCCCTCCACGTCCGCGCCCGACCAGCGCTCCATGTGGTACCGCACCCGCACCGAGGCCCCCCTCGCGCAGTTCCTCTGGCTGGACGTCGTCAACCGCAACATCAGCCCGTACCCCGGCGTCCTCGACCGCGTGAACTACGGCGACATGTCCGTGTACGTGGGACGGGGCGTCGGCGGGGGATCACTGGTCAACGGCGGGATGGCACCCACCCCGAAGCGGTCGTACTTCTCCGAGGTGCTCCCGCAGGTCGACGCCGACGAGATGTACGGCACCTACTACCCCCGCGCCCGCGCCATGCTCGGCGTCAACGACATCGACCCCGCCTGGTTCGAGTCCACGGAGTGGTACCGCTTCGCCCGGATCTCCCGCAAGCACGCCCAGAACACCGGCCTGAAGACCACCTTCGTCCCCAACGTCTACGACTTCGAGTACATGAAGCGCGAGGCCGCCGGCACCGCGACCAGGTCCGCGCTCGCCGGCGAGGTCATCTACGGCAACAACCACGGCAAGAAGAGCGTCGACAAGACCTACCTCGCGGCGGCCCTCGGCACCGGCAACGTCACCATCGAGACCATGCAGCGCGTGGTCGGCGTCCGCCAGGACCCCGCCGGGGGATACGTACTGACCGTGCAGACCAGCGACGTCACGGGAAGGGTCGTCCAGGTACGCGAACTCGGCTGCGGGCAGCTCTTCCTCGGGGCCGGGAGCCTGGGCACCACGGAGATCCTCCTCCGGGCCCGCGAAACCGGAACCCTCCCGGCGCTGAACGACAAGGTCGGGCTCGGCTGGGGCCACAACGGCAACGTCATGACCGCCCGCGCCAACCACCTGTGGGACACCGTCGGCGCCAACCAGGCCACCATGCCCGCCCTGGGCATCGACGACTGGGACAACGCCTCGAACCCGGTCTTCGCCGAGATCGCCCCGCTGCCCATGGGGATCGAGCACTGGATCTCGATGTACCTGGCCATCACCAAGAACCCCGAGCGCGGGCACTTCACGTACGACGCGGCCAGTGACTCGGCGCGCCTGAACTGGACCCGGGGCCAGAACACGCCCTCGGTCAACGCGGCGAAGAACCTCTTCGACCGCATCAACCGGAAGAACTTCACCATCTACCGGTACGACCTGTTCGGCGACAACAGGGCCTTCGCCGACAACTTCACCTACCACCCGCTCGGCGGCTGCGTGCTGGGCGCCGCGACCGACGACTACGGCCGCGCCAAGGGGTACCAGGGGCTGTACGTCGTCGACAGCTCCCTGATCCCCGGGTCGCTCGGCGTCAATCCGTTCGTGACCATCACCGCTCTCGCCGAACGGAACATGGCCCGGATCCTCGCCGAGGACCCCCGGTAAGGGGAACTAGCCCCGGTACAGCGCCTCGATCTCGTCCGCGAAGTCCTTCGCCACCACATTGCGCTTCAGCTTCAGCGACGGCGTGATGTGGCCCGACTCCTCCGTGAACTGGGAGGGAAGAATGCGGAATTTCCGCACCGATTCCGCCTTGGAAACCGCCGCGTTGCCGTCGTCGACGGCCTTCTGGACGGCGGCGATCAGCTCCGCGTCCTCGCGCAGCTCCGCCGCCGTCACCCCGGCCGGCTTGCCGTTCTCCGCGGCCCAACGGCCCAGGAACTCCTCGTCGATGGTGACCAGCGCCGCCACGAACGGCCGCGCGTCGCCCACCACCATGCACTCCGCGACCAGCGCGTGTGCCCGGATCCGGTCCTCGATCACTGCGGGAGCGACGTTCTTGCCGCCCGCCGTGACGATGAGCTCCTTCTTGCGGCCGGTGATCGCGAGGTAGCCGTCCTCGTCGAGGGTGCCGACGTCGCCGGTGTGGAACCAGCCGTCGGTCAGCGCCTCGGCGGTCGCCGTCTCGTTCTTCCAGTACTCCTTGAAGATGTGCTCGCCGTGCAGCAGCACCTCGCCGTCGTCGGCGATCCGCACCACCGAGCCCGGCAGCGGCTGGCCGACCGTACCGATCTTCTGGCGGTCCCACGGGTTGAAGGCCGTGGCCGCGCAGGACTCGGTCAGGCCGTAGCCCTCCAGCACCGTGAAGCCGATGCCGCGGAAGAAGTGTCCGAGCCGCTCGCCCAGCGGGGCGCCGCCGGAGATCGCGTACTCGCCGCGCCCGCCGAGGACCCCGTGCAGCTTGCTGTAGACCAGCTTCGTGAACAGCTTGTGCTTGAGCTTCAGCCCGAAGGACGGGCCGCCCGGGGCGTCCAGCGCGCGGCTGTACGCGATCGCCGTCTCGGCCGCCGCGTCGAAGATCCTGCCCTTGCCGTCGGCCTGCGCCTTGGCGCGCGCCGAGTTGTAGACCTTCTCGAAGACGCGCGGGACGCCCAGGATCAGCGTCGGCCGGAACGACTGGAGCTCGTCGGTCAGGTTCTTGATGTCCGGTACGCAGCCCAGCCGGATCGGCGCCAGCACGGCCGCCACCTCCACCAGGCGCCCGAAGACGTGCGCGGCCGGCAGGAAGAGCAGCACCGAGCACTCACCGGTGCGGAAGAGCGGGCTCAGGCGCTCCACCACGTTGCCGCACTCGGCGAAGAAGTTGCGGTGGGTCAGCACGCAGCCCTTGGGGCGGCCGGTGGTGCCCGAGGTGTAGACGATGGTGGCGGCGTCGTCGGCGCCGGCGAGGCTGCTGCGCTCGTCCACCTCGGCGTCGGTGACCCCGGCGCCGGCGGCCTTGAGGGTCTCCAGCGCACCCTGCTCGATCTCCCAGACCTCGCGCAGGTCGGGCAGCCGGTCGCGCAGGGCGGCCACGGACGCGCTGTGCCCGGGGGACTCCACGACGACCGCGACGGCGCCGGAGTCGCCGAGGATCCACTGGATCTGCTCGGGAGAGCTGGTCTCGTACACGGGGACGGTGACGCCGCCCGCGCTCCAGATCGCGAAGTCGAACAGCACCCACTCGTAGCGGGTGCGGGAGATCAGCGCGACCCGGTCGCCGGGGCGGACGCCGGAGGCGATCAGGCCCTTGGCCGCGGCACGCACCTCGGCGAGGAACTCGGTCGCGGTCACGTCCTGCCAGTGGCCGTCGACCTTGCGCGCCATCACGGCGGTGTCTGGATGCTGAGCGGCATTGCGGCGGATGAGATCCGTCAGGTTCCCGTCCGACGGGACCTCGTACAGGGCCGGAAGGCTGAACTCGCGCAAGACTGCTGCTCCTCTGGGCGCCATCGCCACGTGTGGACCGACCGGACGTTACCCACCGGTAGTGGGTTCCCGATAGAGGGAACCGGCCAGATGTTCCGTGCGTCACACGACGCGCCGGTACCGAGCCGACAGTAGTCGACCCCGTTCTGGACTCGGAAGTAACCGCAGGTCCGGCCGCCTGAGCCGGTGCCACTACCCGCCGTGGCCAAGCGCCCCTAGGGTGGCGGCATGGGTGGCAGGAAAAGCAGCACACGGATCCACGTCGTCAGCGACGTCCACGGCAACGCGCAGGCCCTCGCCCGGGCCGGCGACGGCGCCGACGCACTGATCTGCCTCGGTGACCTGGTGCTCTTCCTCGACTACGCCGACCACTCGCGCGGCATCTTCCCCGACCTCTTCGGAGTCGAGAACGCGGACCGGATCGTCGAGCTGCGCACGGCCCGCCGCTTCGAGGAAGCGCGCGAATTCGGCCGTCGGCTGTGGGACGGGCTGGACCGGGAGCGGCTGATCGAGGGCGCGGTGCGCCGCCAGTACGCCGAGATGTTCGCCGCCTTCCCCAGACCCACGTACGCCACCTACGGCAATGTCGACGTCCCCGCCCTCTGGCAGGAGTACGCGGGTCCGGGCCTGACCGTGCTCGACGGCCAGCGGGCGGAGATCGGCGGCCTGGTCTTCGGCTTCGTCGGCGGCGGCCTGCCCTCGCCGATGCGCACCCCGTACGAGGTGGCGGAGGAGGAGTACGCCGCCAAGGTCGAGGCCCTGGGCCAGGTCGACGTGCTGTGCTCGCACATCCCGCCGGAGGTTCCGGAGCTCTGCTACGACACGGTCGCGCGCCGGTTCGAGCGGGGGAGCGAGGCGCTGCTGGCCGCGATCCGCCGGACCCGGCCCCGGTACGCGCTCTTCGGGCACGTGCACCAGCCGCTGGCCCGGCGGATGCGGATCGGCGGCACGGAGTGCGTGAACGTCGGGCACTTCGCGGCGACCGGGCGGCCGTGGGCCCTGGAGTGGTGAGGTCTGCGCGCGCGATAGCCTTCACGCGGCGGCGCAGGCCGCACAATTCCTCGAATACTCTCCCCCAGCCACCGCTGGGAGGTACACCCACGGAGGAGCGACCGCGATGGCGGAACACACCAGCTCGAGCATCACGATCGAGGCGGCCCCGGCCGACGTCATGTCCGTGATCGCCGACTTCGCCCGCTACCCCGAGTGGACCGGCGAGGTGAAGGAGGCCGAGGTGCTGGCCGCCGACGCCGAGGGCCGGGCCGAGAAGGTCCGGCTGCTGCTCGACGCCGGCGCGATCAAGGACGACCACACCCTCAACTACACCTGGAAGGGTGCGGACGAGGTCAGCTGGACCCTGGACAAGTCCCAGATGCTCCGGCAGCTCGACGGCTCGTACCTGCTGGCGCCGCTGGACGGCGGCAAGCGGACCGAGGTCACCTACCAGCTGACCGTGGACGTCAAGATCCCGATGCTGGGCATGATCAAGCGCAAGGCGGAGAAGGTCATCATCGACCGCGCCCTGGCCGGCCTGAAGAAGCGCGTCGAGTCCGGCGCCTGACCCGTTTCCGGGCGGCGCTGCAGAAAGGCGGCATCAGCCACGCTCCAGCCCCGCCGGCGTTTGAGGCGCGGGGGTCTGGGGCGGAGCCCCAGCAGTGCCGCCGCGCACCAACCGAACCCGGAGCACCCGCACCATGCGCATTCTGCTGATCACCGGCCCCGGAGGGTCGGGGCGGAGCACCGTCGCCGCCGCCACCGCACTCGCCGCGGCACGCGACGGACAGCGCGTGCTGGTGCTCTCCGGCGACCCCGGGGACCCGCTCGCCGCGCTGACCGGCGCGCCGACGGAGGAGCCCGCCGAGCTCGTGGCGGGGCTGCGCGCCGCACCCGTGGCGGCGAACCTGTGGGTCGGCCGGATCGACTCCGGCGAGGAGTTCCGCCAAGAGCTGGTCGCCCTCCAGGAACGCGGCTCCACCCTCCTCGGCATGGTCGGCGCCCGCCCGCTCGGGGCCGACGAGCTCACCGAGCTGCCCGGCGCCGAGCAGTTCGCTCTGCTGCGCGCCCTGAGGAGGGCCGCCGCCGCGCCCGCCTTCGACCTCGTCGTGGTGGACATGCCCCCGCTGCACCAGACGGTGACCACCCTCGCACTCCCCGCACAGCTGCGCCGCTACCTCGCCCGGCTGCTGCCCGCGGAGCGGCAGGCGGCCCGCGCCCTGCGTCCCGTACTGGCCCAGCTGGCCGGGGTGCCGATGCCCGCGCAGTGGCTGTACGAGGCCGCCGCGCGCTGGGACGAGGAGCTGGCCGCCGTGCAGGCCGTCGTGGAGGACGCCACCACCGAGGTACGGCTCGTCGCCGAGCCCGGGCCGGCCGCCGCCGCGGCGCTGCGGACGGGGGTGCTCGGGCTGGCCCTGCACCAGGTCCGGATCGGCGACCTCGTCGTCAACCGGCTGGTGCCGAAGGACTCCCCCGAACCCTGGCTCGCCTCCCTCGCGGCCCAGCAGCGCGCCTTCGCCGACGAGTGGTGCCTCGACGTCCCGCTGCGGGAGCTCGCCCACCTCGGGCGGGACCCGCGCGGCCTCGCCGACCTGGCGGAACTGGCCGAGTCGCTGGAGCCGGCCCGGCCGGACGGGGCGGCCGCCGCCGCCGGGCCCCGGCCCGCCTGGCCCGTCGAGGACCGGCTCGCCGAGGACGGGGTGCTCGTCTGGGCGGTACCGCTGCCCCGGGCCGAGAAGCGCGACCTCGACCTGATCCGCCGCGGCGACGAGCTGCTGCTCGCGGTCGGCCCGTACCGCAGGATCGTTTCGCTGCCGGCGGCGCTGCGCCGCTGCACGGTCTCCGGCGCCGCCCTCGCCGACGACCGGCTCCGCATCCGCTTCACCCCGGACCCCGACCTCTGGCCACGGACGCACTGAACGTCGTACCACCATTCGGGTAACGTCGAAGGTAGCCCGTACCGCACGCCCAGCAGCCGCCGCAGGAGAGTCCGCCATGAGCGAGGCCACCGACCGCCCCACCGACGAAGACGCCTGGGCCAAGGCCTGCGCGGAGGACCTGGCCGCGGAGAAGGAGCGGCTCCGCACGGAGCAGGGCGCCGGCGCGGGGGCCACGGGGACCGCCGCCGAGGAGCTGTTCAAACTCTTCGAGGCCGTCGCCGACAAGGTCTCCGCACTCAACAATCCGCTGCTCGGCGTCGCCGCCCAGGGCGCTGTACGCCAGTTCGTGGACCAGGCGAAGAACGCCGCCAAACCCGTCATCGAGCGCAACCCCGAGGTCTTCGACCACCTCGCCGCGGCCGGCTCCGAGCTCCTCGCCGCCTACCGCTCGGCGGTCGAGGGGCACGAGCGCCGCTGGACCCGCGGCGAGCCCGCCCGCGGCAGCGCCGCGGATCCGCGCGACGACCCCCGCGCCGACCCCCGTGACGAGGGCGGCGGCGGCGAGCGGATCGATCTCGACTGATCCTGCTGTTCACTCGGGTACCGTTGACGACGGCGGGGTTTGACCGGAAACCGAGGGACTAATGGGACTCACCATCGGCGTCGACATCGGCGGCACGAAGATCGCGGCCGGCGTGGTCGACGAAGAGGGCACCATCCTTGAGACGTACAAGGTGCCCACCCCGCCGACCGCGGACGGAGTGACGGACGCGATCTGCGCCGCCGTCTCCGAAGTCAGCAGCAACCACACCATCGACGCCGTCGGCATCGGCGCCGCCGGATACGTGGACGACAAGCGCGCGACCGTACTCTTCGCGCCGAACATCGACTGGCGGCACGAGCCGCTGAAGGACAAGGTCGAGCAGCGCATCGGCCTGCCCGTCGTCGTCGAGAACGACGCGAACTGCGCGGCCTGGGGCGAGTACCGCTTCGGCGCCGGCCAGGGCCACGACGACGTCATCTGCATCACGCTCGGCACCGGCCTGGGCGGCGGCATCATCATCGGCAACAAGCTGCGGCGCGGACGCTTCGGAGTCGCCGCCGAGTTCGGCCACATCCGGGTCGTCCCCGACGGCCTGCTGTGCGGGTGCGGCAGCCAGGGCTGCTGGGAGCAGTACGCCTCCGGTCGCGCGCTCGTCCGGTACGCGAAGCAGCGCGCCAACGCGACCCCGGAGCGGGCGCAGATCCTCCTCGCGCTCGGTGACGGCACGGTCGAGGGGATCGAGGGCAAGCACATCAGCGCGGCCGCCCGACAGGGCGACCCCGTGGCGGTGGACTCCTTCCGCGAACTGGCCCGCTGGGCCGGCGCGGGCCTCGCGGACCTGGCCTCCCTCTTCGACCCGTCGGCGTTCATCGTCGGCGGCGGGGTCTCCGACGAGGGCGAGCTCGTCCTCGACCCGATCCGCAAGTCGTTCCGACGCTGGCTGATCGGCGGGCAGTGGCGGCCGCACGCGCAGGTGCTCGCCGCGCAGCTCGGCGGCGAGGCCGGTCTGGTCGGCGCCGCGGACCTGGCCCGCCAGGGCTGACCCGTACGACTCGAACTGCCCGCCGCGCCCCCTGGGGAGCGGCGGGCAGTCTGGCTATGTTGCCCCTATGGATTTGCCGAACTCCCACACCGCCACTGATGGTTCTGCCGTGATCCGGGTGCTCAGCTACAACATCCGCTCGCTGCGCGACGACGAGGAGGCGCTGGTCCGGGTGATCCGGGCGTGCGCGCCCGACCTGGTGTTCGTACAGGAGGCGCCGCGGTTCTTCCGGTGGCGCAAGCACGCGGCGCGGCTCGCCGCGAAGTCCGAACTGGTGGTGCTGTCGGGCGGTGCCACCGCCGCCGGGCCGCTGCTGCTGTGCTCGCTACGGGCCTTCGTGGAGCGCACCGAGGACGTACTGCTCCCGCTGACGCCCGGCCGGCACCGGCGGGGCTTCGCGACGGCCGTGGTCCGCTTCGGTGCGGCGCGGGTGGGTGTGGTCAGCGCGCACCTGTCGCTCGACGCGGCGGAGCGTCGGGCCCAGGCGGAGCTGCTCCTGGACCGGCTCGCGGCGATGGGCGCCCCGCACGGGATCGCGGCGGGCGACATCAACGAGGGCCCGGCCGGGCCCTCGTTCACCCGGCTCGCCGGTGTGCTGCAGGACTGCCGGGCCGTCGCCCCCTGGGGCGGGGAGTCCACGTTCCCCTCGCGGGCGCCGGAGCGGCGGATCGACGCCGTCTTCGCCACGCCGGGGGTGGAGGTGCTGGCCTGTGGTGTCCCTGCGGGGCTGCCGGGGCTGACCCCCGCCGACTTCTCCTCGGCCACGGACCACCTCCCGGTCCTGGCGGCCCTCCGCGTGCCCGCGGCCCCCTGAGCGTGCGGCACCGCTGCGGGGGCTCCGCCCCCGGACCCCCGCGCTCAAACTCCCCCAGACTCCGTCCGGGGGCCCCAGGCGAGGCCGTATCCGGCCGATGCCACTGGATTGCCGCGCCGCGGCACCACCCAGCCTCGCCGGGTCAGACCACCGCGCCGCGGCCCGGGTCGTCCTCGTCGTCGTCGCCCTGCGACATGCGGGCCACCAGCGTCGCGAAACCGCCCAGGAAGCCGCCGATGCCCAGCGTCGTCAGCCACCACGTCATCTCCCACTGGAAGACGACGGCCAGGAGCAACAGCACCGGCCCGCCCACCACCGCAAGCCACGCGAACTTCGACGTCGCGTCCGCCGGCGGCAGCTCCGGCTCCGGGGGGACGAAGTGACCCTCCTCCGCCCGGTCGGCCGGGGTCAGGTCCTCGTCCTTCGGCTCTACCAGCGAGTGGTCCCGGGGGCCGCTCAGGCCCACGCCCGGGGCGAACACCACCGAGCTCCCCAGCGCCGCCGCCGGCGGCGGCGGAACCGGCGGCTCCGGCTTCACGTCCTCCTCCGGCAGCAGCAGGTTCTCGATCGGCTTGTACGGCCGCGCCCCCGGCGGGTCCGGCGGTTCCTGCCCGTACCCGGCGACGATCGCCGCCCACGCCGCTTCCTCGTCCAGCGGCGGAACACCGCCCGACTGCTCCTCGTGCTCAGCCACCCGCCTCCGCCCCCTCCCTGCCCACGCTCTCCGCCAGTCGGCCGACGAACGCATAGCTGTCCGCGAAGATCCGCTCCGCGTCATGGTCCAACGTCGCGACGTGGTAGCTCTGTTCCAGCAGGGTCTCGGTGACGTCCGCCGAGGAGATCCGCGCCAGGATCCGCGCCGAGTCGACCGGCGGTACGACATGGTCCTGCGGGCTGTGCAGCAGCAGCACCGGCTGCGTCACCTGCGGCAGCTCGGCGTCCACCAGCTGGAGGAACTTCCGCAGCGAGTGCGCGGCACGGGTCGGGACCCGGTCGTAGCCGACCTCTTCCGAGCCCGGCTTCGCGATGTCGCTGGCGATGCCCGCCGTGGAGCGGATGAAGTGCTGGGCCACCGGCAGGGCGAAGGCCATCGGGTCGTGCACCTTGTTGGCAGGGTTGACCAGGACGAGCCCGCTGATCGACTCCCCGTGCTTGGCCGCCAGCCGCAGCGTGAGCGCTCCGCCCATCGACAGCCCGAAGACGAAGACCTGCTCGCAGCGCTCCAGCAGCTCCCGCAGCGCGCGGTCGACCTCGGCGTACCAGTCCTGCCAGCCCGTGAGCTGCATGTCCTGCCATCGCGTCCCGTGTCCGGGGAGCAGCGGCAGGGACACCGTCAGCCCCCGCCCGGCCAGATACTCGGCCCAGGGACGCAGGGACTGCGGGGAACCGGTGAAGCCGTGGCAGAGGAGGACGCCGACCTCTCCGCCCTCGTGGCGGAACGGCTCGGCTCCAGGGAGGACGGGCACCAGGATCTCCTAGATCATGAGGGGTTGGCGGGGGCGTTGCTCTGTGTGACTTCACCGTACGCGACCGGGATGACACCGACCAGGGTCGTCGGGCCCCTCCGGGCGGAGCCAGGGGATAAGGTCTGTTCGACAGACACAGGAAGGCTTTCGAGTTGATCTACGGCGCAATGAAGTTCTCCATCGGCGGTTCCCTGAAGCTCGCCTTCAGGCCGTGGGTGGAGGGCCTCGAGAACATTCCCGCGGAGGGGCCGGCGATCCTCGCGAGCAACCACCTGTCCTTCTCCGACTCCTTCTTCCTCCCGGCCGTGCTGGACCGGAAGGTGACCTTCATCGCGAAGGCGGAGTACTTCACCTCCCCGGGCGTCAAGGGCAAGCTGACGGCCGCCTTCTTCAAGGGCGTCGGCCAGCTCCCGGTGGACCGCTCCGGTGCGCGCGGGGCCGGCGAGGCCGCGATCAAGAGCGGCATCGAGGTCATCGAGCGCGGGGAGCTGTTCGGTATTTACCCCGAGGGCACGCGTTCACCCGACGGCCGCCTCTACCGCGGCAAGCCCGGCGGTCTGGCCCGCGTGGCCCTGGCCACCGGCGCGCCCGTGATCCCCGTCGCGATGATCGACACGGAGAAGATCCAGCCGCCCGGCAAGGTGGTCCCCAAGCTGATGCGCCCGGGCATCCGGATCGGCAAGCCGCTGGACTTCAGCCGCTACCACGGCATGGACGGCGACCGCTTCATCCTCCGCTCGGTGACCGACGAGGTCATGTACGAGATCATGAAGCTGTCCGGCCAGGAGTACGTGGACATCTACGCCGCGGCGGCCAAGCGCCAGATGGCCGACGCCGAGAAGGCCGCCAAGAGCGAGAAGGCCGCGGAAAAGGCGGCCGCGGAAAAGGCGGCCGCCGACAAGGCCGCCGCCGACACGACCGCGGAGTAGCGGTACGGGCGCTACCGCCCGCAGGGCCCGGGGTGGGTGGGGGAGATGGCCAAACGCGAGCGCGTCGTACGCATGTCGGTCGAGCAGCCGCTCTGGCGGGCGCTGACCGCCTACCGGCTGCTCACCATGGTCTACGCGGTGCTGCTCTTCGCCTCCGCGTACAAGGAGTTCGACCGGCCCCGGATCGCGATCGGCTACCTCGCCGGCCTCGCGGTCTGGACGCTGCTCACCCTCCCCAAGGTGGCGAACGCCGCCAGCTGCACCAAGCGGTTCCTGTGCGCCGACCTCACCGTCGCCTGCGTCGGGATCCTGCTCACCCCGCTCGCCGACACCCACGAGCGGATCGCCGCCGGCGGCCCGACCCTGCCCACGATCTGGACCGCCGGCTCCGTCCTCGCCTTCGCCATCAAGGGCGGCTGGCGCTGGGCCTGCTTCGCCTCCACCTTCGTCGCCGCCGTCAACATCGTCCAGCGCGGCGCCCCCACCCGGGACACCCTGCACAACGTCCTGCTGGTCTGGGTCGCCTCCGTCGCCATCGGCTACGTCGTCGAGGTCGCCCGGGCCAGTGAGGCCACCCTCGCCCGCGCCCTGGAGATCGAGGCCGCCACCCGGGAGCGCGAGCGCCTGGCCCGCGACATCCACGACGGGGTCCTCCAGGTGCTGGCCATGGTCCAGCGGCGCGGTACCGACCTGGGCGGGGAGGCCGCCGAGCTCGGCCGGATGGCCGGGGAGCAGGAGGTCGCGCTGCGCACGCTCGTCTCCAGCGGGCTGCTGCCCGCCTCGCGGGTCTCCCGCGACGAGTCGCGGGGCGCGCTGGTGGCCGCGTACGAGGTGGAGGAGCCGGGCGCCGACGAGGGCGAGCGGGACCTGCGCACCCTCCTCGCCCCGTACGCCGGCTCGCGGGTGACCTTCGCGGAACCGGGCACTCCGGTGCCACTGCCGGCGCCCGCCGCGCGGGAGCTGGCCGCGGCCGTCGGCGCCGCCCTGGACAACGTGCGCAAGCACGCCGGCGAGGGGGCCAGGGCCTGGATCCTGGTCGAGGACTGGGGTGACGAGGTGATCGTGACCGTCCGCGACGACGGTCCGGGCATCCCGGCCGGCCGGCTCGACCAGGCGGAGGGCGAGGGCCGCATGGGGGTGGCCCTGTCCATCCGCGGCCGGCTGCGGGACCTCGGCGGCAGCGCCGAGCTGGTGTCCGTCCCCGGGCAGGGCACCGAAGTGGAACTGAAAGTACCGAGGGGGAGAACCCAGTGAACGAGCCGAACCACCCGAACCACCCGAACCACCCGACCCAGCCGGGCGACATCAAGGTGATGGTCGTCGACGACCACCCCATGTGGCGGGACGCGGTCGCCCGCGACCTCGCCGCCGCGGGCTACGACATCGTGGCCACCGCCGGCGACGGCCCCGAGGCGCTGCGCCGGGCCCCCGCGGCCACCCCGCACGTGCTGGTCCTCGACCTCAACCTGCCCGGCATGCCCGGGGTCCAGGTCTGCAAGGAGCTCGTCGGCGCCAACCCCGCCCTGCGGGTCCTCGTCCTGTCCGCGAGCGGGGAGCACGCCGACGTCCTGGAGGCGGTGAAGTCCGGCGCGACCGGCTACCTGCTGAAGTCCGCCGGAGCCCAGGAGCTCATCGACGCGGTGCGCCGCACGGCGGCCGGCGACCCGGTGTTCACCCCGGGCCTGGCCGGCCTCGTCCTCGGCGAGTACCGGCGCCTGGCCACCGACCCCGCGCCGGCCGCCGCCGACGTGCCGAAGGCCCCGCAACTGACCGACCGCGAGACCGAGGTGCTGCGGCTGGTGGCCAAGGGGCTCTCGTACAAGCAGATCGCGGAACGCCTGGTCATCTCCCACCGCACGGTGCAGAACCACGTGCAGAACACCCTGGGCAAACTCCAGTTGCACAACCGGGTCGAGCTCGTCCGGTACGCGATCGAGCGCGGCCTCGACGACGCGTAGTCGTACTTACTTCCTCGTCCGAGTGAACGTGTGTACGCAACGCCTCGTGATTCCACCGGAATTGACCCATCCGGCGCCCTTGCTGTGACCTGAGTCACCACTAGCGTGACCGTCATGGTGAAGGGAGATTCCATGAAGGTCGGAGTGCTGACCGGCGGCGGCGACTGCCCCGGGCTCAACGCGGTGATCAGGGCCGTGGTCCGCAAGGGCGTCCAGGAGTACGGGTACGGGTTCATCGGGTTCAAGGACGGCTGGCGCGGCCCGGTCGAGGGGGACACCGTGCCGCTCGACATCCCCGCCGTCCGCGGGATCCTGCCGCGCGGCGGGACCGTCCTCGGGTCCTCGCGCACCAACCCGTTCAAGCAGGAGAACGGGGTGCGTCAGATCAAGGAGAACCTCGCGAAGTACGACGTGGACGCCCTCGTCGCGATCGGCGGCGAGGACACCCTGGGCGTGGCCGCCAGGCTGTACGGGGAGTACGGCATCCCGTGCGTCGGCGTCCCCAAGACGATCGACAACGACCTGTCGGCCACGGACTACACCTTCGGCTTCGACACGGCCGTCGGCATCGCGACCGAAGCCATCGACCGGCTGCACACCACGGCGGAGTCGCACATGCGGGTGCTGGTCGTCGAGGTGATGGGCCGGCACGCCGGCTGGATCGCCCTGCACTCGGGGCTGGCGGGCGGCGCCAACGTCATCCTCATCCCGGAGCAGCGCTTCGACATGGACCAGGTGTGCGCCTGGGTGACCTCGCGGTTCAAGGCGAGCTACGCGCCGATCGTGGTGGTCGCGGAGGGTGCGATGCCCAAGGACGGCGAGATGGTCCTCAAGGACGCCACCAAGGACTCCTTCGGGCACGTACGGCTGTCGGGCGTCGGCGAGTGGCTGGCCAAGGAGATCGAGGCCCGGACCGGCAAGGAGGCCCGTACGACGGTGCTCGGGCACATCCAGCGGGGCGGTACGCCGAGCGCGTTCGACCGGTGGCTGGCGACCCGGTTCGGGCTGCACGCGATCGACGCGGTGCGGGACGGGGACTTCGGGAAGATGGTCGCGCTGAAGGGGACGGACATCGTGCGGGTGCCGATCGCGGAGGCGACGGCGAAGCTGAAGACGGTGGATCCGGCGCTGTACCAGGAGGTCGGGGTCTTCTTCGGCTGAGCCGGGGCGCGAGGGCGGATCATGGGATCATGGGTCGCAAGGTGACAAACGACCCATGGTCCGACGTACGGGAGCAGAGCGTGCAGATCCTGGCATTCGGCGTGACGGCCGACGAGAAGCCGCTCCTGGAGCGCGCCTTCGAGGGGCAGCACGAGGTCCGCTGCCTCGACGTCTTCCTGAGCGAGGACACCGCGCCCATCGCCGCCGGGTACGAGATCGTCTCGTCCAGCGTGAACGCCGACCTGAACGGCCGGGTGGTGCGGACGCTGGCGGCGGGCGGGACGCGGATGATCGCCCAGCGCTCCACCGGCTTCAACAACATCGACCTGGACGTCGCCCGGCAGCTGGGCATGACGGTCAGCCGGGTGTCGTACTACTCCCCTTACTCGGTGGCCGAGTTCGCCTGGACCCTGGCCATGGCCGTGAACCGGCGGATCGTCCGGGCCTCGAACCGGACGCGCGACTTCGACTTCCGGCTGAACGGGCTCATGGGCCGGGACATGCGCGGCCGCACGGTGGGCGTGCTCGGCACCGGCAAGATCGGCGAGGCGTTCACGCGGATCGCGCACGGCTTCGGGATGAACCTGCTGGGATGGGACGTCGCGCAGAACCCGGCGTGCGTGGAGCTGGGCATGAAGTACGTGGACAAGGACGAGCTGTTCGCGTCGGCGGACCTGCTCAGCCTGCACGTGCCGCTGCTGGAGTCGACGCACCACATCATCGACTCGGCGGCGCTGAAGGCGATGAAGGACGACGCGCTGCTGGTGAACTCCAGCCGGGGCGGCCTGGTGGACACCGACGCGCTGGTGACGGAACTGCGGGCCGGCCGCTTCGCGGGCGTCGGCCTGGACGTGTACGAGGCGGAGGCCGGGCTGTTCTTCCTGGACAAGTCCCTGGAGGCGGTGGAGGACGACACCCTGGCCCGCCTGGTCACCTTCCCGAACGTGGTGGTCACCTCGCACCAGGCGTACTACACGCACGAGGCGGTGGGCCAGATCATCGACACCACCGTGCAGAACGTCGCCGACTACGTGGCGGGCCGCCGCTCGCAGAACACGCTGGTTCCCTCCCCTTCCTGACGTCGATCGCCGGCGGGCGATCCGGTCCCGCCGGCGATCGGGCGCACACCCGCTGCGGGCCGGCTAGGCCTGGGCGGGGGTCCGCACGCCCGTCAGGAGGTCGCGGACCAGGTCCGTGCCGCGCAGGGTGAGGACCGACTCCGGGTGGAACTGGACCCCCGCGAAGCCCGACGCCGAGCGAAGGGCGTGGACCTCGCCCGTCGCCGGGTCCCGGGAGATCTCCACCCCCGACAGCGCCAGCCGGGCCTCCGCCGCGTCGTCGCAGTGCGCGGTGAAGGTGTTGTAGAACCCGACGACCTCCTGCGCCCCGAACAGGTCGATCCGGGTCTGCGCCCCCTGCGCCGGCTCCGCCTTGCGGATCAGCGGCAGGCCCAGCTCCGCCGCCAGCAGCTCGTGCCCGAGGCAGACGCCGAGGATCCCGCCCCGGTGCGAGGCCAGCAGCTCCGCCGCCAGCCCGCGCAGCAGCCGCATCTTCGGGTCCTGCGTCTGCGCGGGGTTGCCCGGGCCGGGGCCCAGCACGATCGGGCCGTCCCAGGCCAGCGCGGCCGCGCGCAGCCCCGGGTCGTCGTAGCGGCGTACGGTCACGTCCAGCCCGGCCACCCGCAGCACGTGGCCCAGCATCGCCGTGAAGGTGTCCTCGCCGTCCACCACCAGCGCGTGCCCCGTCACCGCAACCGGCTGTTCCTGCATCCGGAGCCAGAACGGCGCCAGGTCCTGCCGGCGCGCCGCGAGGGCCGCCTGGACCCGGGGGTCGTCCGCCAGGCGCACCCCGCCGAAGGCCGGCCGCGGGGCCGCGGGCCGGACGCCGAGGGCCGCCAGCACCCCGGCCGCCTTGGCGTGGGTCTCCGCCACCTCGCCCGCGGGGTCGGAGTGGCGTACCAGCGTCGCGCCGACCGGCACCCGCAGGGTCCCGTCGGCGGCGATGTCGGCGGTGCGGATCAGGATCGGCGAGTCGACCGTCTGGCCCCCGGAGGAGTCCAGCTGCAGCAGCGCCAGCGCGCCCGCGTAGTAGCCGCGGCCGCCGGACTCGTACCGCTCGATCACCCGGCAGGCGTTCTGCACGGGCGAGCCGGTCACCGTCGCCGCGAACATCGTCTCGCGCAGCACTTCCCGCGCGTCCAGCGAGGACCGGCCGCGCAGCTCGTACTCGGTGTGCGCGAGGTGCGCCATCTCCTTCAGGCGCGGCCCGACGACGACCCCGCCGCGGTCGCCGACGGTGCACATCATCTTCAGTTCCTCGTCGACCACCATCGACAGCTCCTCGGTCTCCTTGCGGTCGCCGAGGAAGGCGAGGAGCGATTCGGCGGTCGGGCCCCCGGCCGGATAGCGGTAGGTGCCGCTGATGGGGTTCATCACGACGGTGCCGCCGGACATCCGCACGTGCACCTCGGGGCTGGCCCCGACGAGCGTGCGCTCCGCGGTGTGGACGACGTACGTCCAGTACGCGCCCCGCTCGCCCTCCAGCAGCCGCCGGAACAGCGCGAGGGCATCGGCCCGGCCGAAGCCGTCGATCCGGCCCTCGTAGGTGCGCCGGATGACGAAGTTCGCGCCCTCGCCCCGGCCGATCTCGTCCTCGATGACGCGCTCGACGGTGGCCGCGTACTCCTCGTCGGCGACGTCGAAGCCGCCGTCCTCGACCCGTACCTCGTGCGCGGGCAGCGCGGCCAGAACCTCGGCGAGCGGGATCTCGTAGGCCTCCTCGGCGGCCAGGACGCTCAGCGGCGTGCCGTCGTCGCGTACGTCGAACCCGCGCTCCCGGATCTGCCGGAAGGGAACGAGGGCGAGGGTGGGCAGCTCGCGCACGGGGAGGTCGGCGAGCCGCTCGGCCTCGTGCACCGGTCCGATCAGGAGCTCGACGGTGTCGTGGTCCCGGCCCGGGGTACGCCGGCGCAGCAGGGCGAACGGCGGGCAGGAGTCGTCGAGCAGTCGGCTGAGTGGGCTGAGTCGCATGGGGGTGGGGCGTCCTTCCGGTGGAGGTGGGAGGGACGGCCCGGGGACTCGGCGCGCAAACGCCGAAGGCCGCCCCTCGGGGCGGCCTTCGCGTCGCTGTCAGTGTGTACGCGCGAGAGGTGGGCCGCCGGGAGCGGTCCACCACCAGTTCAGGTTCGCTTGCGAGTACATGCACCGCACCCTAGTCCAAGTCGGCCCCATCACGCTGTACTGAACCCATACCGGTCCCTGAACCTTGGATTCCGTTCATCCGGGGGCCCCGCACCCTTCGAGGGATCTTCGTCTCACGTAGTGGGCGGCTGGTCTGAGGGGCCCTGTTACGCCGTAATGTGTATGGGGTGACCGTGAACGCTGAGACCCAAGCCCCCGCCGCCAAGGCGACCTGGCGAGACCTTCCCGCGGCGCAGCAGCCTTCGTACCCCGATACCGAGGCTCTGCGCGCTGTCGTCGCGGACCTCGAGTCGTATCCGCCGCTCGTCTTCGCGGGCGAGTGTGACCAGCTGCGCGCCCGCCTGGGAGCCGTCGCCAAGGGCGAGGCGTTCCTGCTGCAGGGCGGCGACTGTGCCGAGGCCTTCGACGCCGTGTCCGCCGAGCACATCCGGGCGAAGCTGAAGACGCTGCTCCAGATGAGCGCCGTCCTGACGTACGCGGCCTCCGTGCCCGTCGTCAAGGTCGGCCGCATCGCCGGCCAGTACTCCAAGCCCCGCTCCAAGGACACCGAGACCCGCGACGGCATCACCCTGCCGACCTACCGCGGTGACTCGGTCAACGGCTTCCCCTTCACCGAAGAGGCCCGGATCCCGGACCCCGAGCGGCTGAAGCGCATGTACCACGCGTCGGCCTCGACGCTGAACCTGGTGCGCGCCTTCACCACCGGTGGCTACGCCGACCTGCGCCAGGTGCACGCCTGGAACCAGGACTTCGTGAAGTCGTCGCCCTCCGGACAGCGCTACGAGCAGCTGGCCCGCGAGATCGACAACGCGCTGAACTTCATGAAGGCCTGCGGCACCGACCCGGCCGAGTTCAAGGCCGTCGAGTTCTACGCCTCGCACGAGGCGCTGCTGCTCGACTACGAGGGCGCGCTGACCCGCACGGACTCGCGTACCGGCCGGCTGTACGACACTTCCGGCCACATGGTCTGGATCGGTGAGCGCACCCGCCAGCTGGACCACGCGCACATCGAGTTCTGCGCGCAGATCGCCAACCCGATCGGCGTCAAGCTCGGCCCGACCACCACGGTGGACGAGGCGCTCACGTACATCGACCGCCTGGACCCCGAGCGGGAGCCGGGCCGGCTGACCTTCGTCGTCCGCATGGGCGCCGACAAGGTCCGCGACAAGCTCCCCGAGCTCGTCGAGAAGGTCACCGCTTCGGGCGCGACCGTCGTCTGGGTCACCGACCCGATGCACGGCAACACCTTCGAGGCGGCCTCCGGCCACAAGACGCGTCGTTTCGACGACGTGCTCGACGAGGTCAAGGGCTTCTTCGAGGTCCACAAGGAGCTGGGCACGCACCCGGGCGGCATCCACGTCGAGCTCACCGGTGACGACGTCACCGAGTGCGTGGGCGGCGGCGACGAGATCTTCGTCGACGACCTGCACCAGCGCTACGAGACGGCCTGCGACCCGCGGCTCAACCGCAGCCAGTCCCTGGACCTGGCGTTCCTGGTCGCCGAGATGTACCGCGACCAGTAGGGATCAGTCAGTACGTTCATACGGCGATGGGGCGCGGATCGATGTGATCCGCGCCCCACTGTCGTATCCGGGTCTTTTAGGGAACCCTAAGTTTGGGTACGGTTAGGTAAGCCTCACCGAATAGGGGATGGCTCGCACGACCATTCCGCTCAGGGAGGTGAACCGCGTGTACGTCTGCTCTTGCTTCGGGATCACCGACAAGCAGGTCAAGGACCACGCGGCCGCCGGGGCCTGCACCCCCCGGCAGATCGCCTCGGCCACCAAGGCCGGAACCGACTGCGGCTCCTGCGTGCGCACCATCCAGGGCCTCCTCGGCCGCGGGGCCTGCCCCCGCCGGGAACTGCTGGAGAAGGGCAATGCGGCGGCCGTGCTCGCCGCCGACCCGCTGGCCGCGGAGCCGGAGCCGGCGCTCGCCGAGGCCGCCTAGCCCGTCGGCCCCCGCTAGCTGGGCTGCTCGATGAGCTGCGCGATGTAGAGGGCCTCGCCGATGCTCTCGATGAGTTCCAGCTGGGTGTCGAGGTAGTCGATGTGGTGCTCCTCGTCCTCCAGGATCTCCTCGAACAGCCGCGCCGAGGTGACGTCACCCTTGCCGCGCATGACCTCGATGCCCCGCTTGAGGCGGTCGATCGCCTCGACCTCGACCTGCCGGTCCGCCTGGAACATCTCCGTCAGGGTCTGGCCGACGCGCACGTGGAAGAGGCGCTGGTAGTTCGGCAGACCGTCGAGCATCAGGATGCGCTCGGTGATCTTGTCCGCGTGCTTCATCTCGTCAATGGACTCTTCACGCGTGTACTTGGCGAGCTTGGTCCAGCCCTTGTTGTCCTGGATCCGGTAGTGGAGCCAGTACTGGTTGATCGCCGTGAGTTCGCCGGTCAGCTGCTCGTTCAAAAACTCAAGGACCTCGGGGTCGCCCTGCATCGCAGAGGCTCCTTCCAGGCAGTGTCAGCTAGTGACGGGGCAGATTGCGCGCATCCTCGCACCGCCGCCAGTGACAGTCCAGTAAGTGCCTCCTTAGTGGGAGTTGCCGTGACTTGCCCGAATCGGTCCGAAGCTGGTCATGACCACCCCGGCACGTCTGTCACCATGGAGTCATGGGTCAGCCGGAAAGCCGGGAATCTCCGGGGTCAGAGCAGCTGGAGCTCCCTCCCGGGCAGCGGCTGCAGAGAGGCTGGCCGGTCACCCACTACGGGCCCGTACCCAAGTTCAAGCCGGACCGCTGGGAGTTCCGGGTCTTCGGCGCGACGGCCGACGGTGAGAAGCACTGCTGGAACCACGAGGAGTTCGCGGCCCTGCCGTTCGACTCGGTCGTGGCGGACCTGCACTGCGTGACGAAGTTCAGCATGACGGGTGCCGAGTGGGGCGGTGTGCTCACCCACAGGATCCTCGACCTCGCACCGCCGTCCCCGCAGGCCACCCATGTGATGGTCTGGGCCGAGTACGGCTTCAGCTCCAACATGCGGCTGGCCGACTTCGCTTCCGGGCGGGCCCTCTTCGCCACCCATCAGGGCGGTGAACTGCTCACCGCCGAGCACGGTTTCCCGCTGCGGCTCGTGGTCCCCCACCTGTACGCCTGGAAGGGCCCCAAGTGGGTCCGCGGCATCGAGTACATGACCGCCGACCGGCGGGGCTTCTGGGAAGAGCGGGGCTACCACAACATCGGCGACCCCTGGCGCGAGCAGCGCTACTCGTACCAGGAGGAGCCGGGGGAGGGCCCCGAGCTCTGAGCCCTCGGCTCGTCCGATCTCAGTGGTGGTACCGGTGGACGACCGCGTGGCCCTTGCCGCGGCCGATCATCCACTTGTTGACCGGGGTCGTGACGACGAACGCGAGCGCGAGCGAGACCGCGAGCGCGATCCAGAACAGCGGCTCCGAGAGGTGCGCGTCCATCGCGCCCGGCCATGCGGCGATCACGCCGTTGTCGATCAGCTCCATGACGGCGATCGAAAGAGTGTCCGCCGCCAGCGCCACCCGGACGGCCGCACGGAAGTCCACCCCGGCCGCCAGGATCCCGCGCAGGGTGAGGGCGTAACCGAAGAGGAACGCCAGGACGATCGCGAGGATCATCGTCGGCAGGTTCCCCCAGCCCAGCGCGGTGCCGACGATCATGCCGAGCACCTCGCCGATGGCGCACCCGGTGAGGCAGTGCAGGGTGGCCCGCGCGGCCGTGGCCCAGCTGACCTCGGCGGTGCCGTGCCCGTGCTGCTCGTGGTGTGTGTGGTGTTCGTGATCCATGACTACCCCCTGAGGGGAAACGCCGGAGGGCGGTTCCGTCGACTTGACGTAACCATATACCCCCCTGGGGTATTCCTCAGGGTCGCCGGAGGTCGCGCAGCTCCTTCAGCAGGGCCACGTCCGCCGCGTGTCCTTCCTTGCCGCCCGGTGTCTCGATGATCAGCGGGACGCCCTCCATCGAGGGATGCGTGAACAGCTCGGCGAAGGCCTCCCGCCCGATGTGACCCTGGCCGATGTTCGCGTGCCGGTCCTTGTGGGCGCCCACGCCCTCCTTGGAGTCGTTCGCGTGCACCAGCTTCAGCCGGCCCTCGCCCACCGTCTCCACCAGCAGGTCCAGCGTCTGCTTCGCCCCGCCCGGCTCCGCCAGGTCGTGCCCCGCCGCGAAGATGTGGCACGTGTCCAGGCAGATCCCGAGCTTCGGGTGGTGGTCGAGCGCCTCGAAGTAGGGGCCGAAGTCCCAGGTCCGCGAGCACAGCGAGGACCCCTGCCCGGCCGTGGACTCCAGCAGCAGGAACGGGTCGTCCTCGTGCGTCAGCTCGTCCAGCAGCGGCAGCATGTGCTCCCGGACCTGTGCGTACGCCACCTCGCGCGGTCGGCCGCCGGTCGCCGAGCCGGTGTGCACGACCACCCCGCGCGCCCCGATCTCCCGGCCCCGGCGCAGCGAGTGCCGCAGCGACTCCACCGACTTCTCCACCGTCGCCTCGGTGTGCGAGGCGAAGTTGATCAGGTACGGGGCGTGCACGTACGCCGGCACCGACCCGGCCGCGCACTGCTCGCGGAACAGCTCGTCCTGCGCCGGATTGCCGACCGGGGTGGCCCAGCCGCGCGGATTGGCGACGAAGACCTGCACGGCCTCGGCGCCCATCTCGCGGGCGTACGTCAGCCCGACCGAGGCGAGGCCGCCCGCGACGGGGACGTGCCCGCCCACTGGATTGCGTATCACTGCGCTTACAGCCCCTTGGTCCTGATGACGATGGTGCCGCCCTCGGGGGCGTTCTGGCCGCCCGGTACCGACTGGGAGTCCACGGTGTTGCTGAAGGAGAGGAAGGGCCGGTCCACCTTCACCTTGAAGCCCGCCGCCTCCAGTGCCTTGCGGGCCGTGTCCACGTCCTGGCCGGTCACGTCCGGCACCGGCAGCTGGCGCGGGCCCTTGGACACGGTGAGCGTCACCGTGTCACCGGCGGCGGCCTGGGTACCGGAGCCGACCGACTGGCCCGCGACCGTACCCGCCGGGGAGGGGGAATTGACCTGCTCGGGGGCCGTGGCCACCTTCAGGCCGAGACCCTCCAGGGCCGCGCGGGCCTGGTCCACGGGCCTGCCGGTCACGTTCGGGACCGGCACCGGCCGGCCCTTGCTGACCACGAGCGAGACCGCGGTGTCGGGGGCGCGCTTCTGGCCGCCCGCCGGGTCGGAGCCGATCACCGAGCCCTGGGCGACGTCCTGGCTGAAGGCCTGCGTGACAATCCCGGGGGCCAGCCCGGCCGCCGTCAGCTCGGCCTTGGCCGCCTCCAGCGGCTTGCCCTTGAGATCGGGCACCGAGATGACCTGGGGACCGCGGGAGATGGTGAGCACCACCGCACCGTTGCCGCGGATGCGCCTGCCGCCCGGGGGATCGGTGTTCATCACCGTCCCGCGGTCGAAGGCGTCGCTGAACTTCCGGTCGACCCGCTTGACGCCCAGGCCCGAGGCGGACAGCTGGGCCTTGGCCTGCTCCTCGGTCTTGCCGAGCAGGTTGGGGACCTTGGTGAACTGACCGGCACTGATGTACCAGACGCCCGTGCCGAGACCGAGGGCGAGCAGGACGCCCGCGATGACGAGCAGCGTGCCGCGGCGGGGGCGGCGCTGCCGCCGCGAGGCCGGGGCCTGCGGCCGGTCCTGGGCCGGCGGCATCGCCAGCCGGGACGTGTGGTGCACGGGCTGGTGCCGGTCCGCCACCGTGCGGGGGATCACACTGGTGCGGTCCTCGGTGGCCGTCCGCTCCTCGGCCCGCGCCTGCGGCGGTACGGCGTCCAGCTCGGCGTCGCTGAGCTGCGCGCGGGCGTCGATGGCCAGGCCGAGGAGGGCGGCGGCGTCGTACGGGCGCAGCTCGGGCTTGCGTGCGGTCGCGGTCGCGACGAGCTGATCGAGGGCGACGGGCAGCCCGGGGACGGCGGCCGACGGGGGCGGGACGTCCTCGTTGAGGTGCTGGAAGAGCACCTGGGCGGGGGAGCCGCCGGTGTGCGGCTTGGTGCCCGTCAGCATCTCGTACAGCACGACACCGCAGGCGTAGACGTCCACGCGGGTGTCGGTGACGCCGTTCTCGATCTGCTCGGGGGCGAGGTAGGAGACGGTGCCGAGGACGGAGCCGGTGGTGTGGGTGACGGAGTCCACGGACCGGACCAGCCCGAAGTCGGCCACCTTGACGCGGCCGTCGTCGCCGATCAGGACGTTCTCGGGCTTCATGTCCCGGTGCACGAACCCGGCCCGGTGCGCGGCGCCGAGCGCGGCGAGGACGGGTTCGAGGATGTCGAGCGCGGCGCGCGGCTGGAGCGCGCCGCGCTCGCGGAGCACGTCGCGCAGGGTGCAGCCGGAGACGTACTCCATGGCGAGGTACGTGTACGGGCCGTCCGTGCCCTGGTCGAAGACGGCCACGACGTTGGGGTGGGCGAGGCGCGCGACGGACTTGGCCTCGCGGATGAACCGGTCGACGAAGGCGGCGTCGGCGGCGAGGGCCGGATGCATGACCTTCAGGGCGAGGACGCGGTCCAGGCGGGTGTCGACGGCCCGGTAGACCGTGGCCATGCCGCCGGCCGCGATGCGGGCGTCGATGCGGTAGCGGCCGTCGAGCACGCGCCCGACGATGGGGTCATCCAGGGTCGTATCCACCCGGCCGATTCTACGAGCGCGTCGCGCCGGCTCGGTCCGGGCGGTGCGGCTTGGAGCCCAGCTGTGACGTCCGGGCCCCACGGCGGGCCCCGCAGCGGGCTGCGCCGCGGGCTGCGCCGCGGGCTGCGCAGCGGGCTGCGCCGCGGGCTCCGCCCGGACCCGCGCCTCAATTGCAAGGCGGGGCCTGATGTGGCTGATGCCCGCGCCGCCGCCGGGTCAGAAAGCCGGGCGTTCCGGGTCGAGGGTGGCGCGGCCCTCCGCCGGGGAGGAGGCGGCCGCGAAGCGCCGTTGCGGGATGCGGCCCGCGCGGTGCGCCAGCCGCCCCGCCGAGACGGCGTCCCGCATGGCCGCCGCCATCAGCGCGGGGACCTGGGCCCGGGTGACGGCCGAGGCCAGCATGACGCCCGCACACCCCAGCTCCATCGCGAGGGCGGCGTCCGACGCCGTCCCGGCCCCGGCGTCCAGGATCACCGGAACACCGGCCCGCTCCACGATCAGCTCGAAGTTGTGCGGATTGCGGATCCCCATTCCCGAGCCGATGGGGGACCCGAGCGGCATGATCGCCGCGCAGCCCACGTCCTCCAGCTTGCGTGCGAGGACCGGGTCGTCGTTCGTGTACGGCAGCACCGTGAAGCCCTCGTCGACCAGGACCTCCGCCGCGTCCAGCAGCTCGACCCCGTCCGGCAGGAGCGTCCGCTCGTCCGCGACGACTTCCAGTTTGACCCAGTCCGTACCCAGCGCCTCCCGCGCCAGCCGAGCCGTCAGCACGGCCTCGCCCGCCGTGAAGCAGCCCGCGGTGTTCGGCAGGACCGCGATGTCCAGCTTCGCGAGGACGGAGAGGACGGATCCCTGGACCGTGGGGTCCAGGCGGCGCATGGCCACCGTCGTCAGCTCCGTACCGGACGCGATCAGCGCCCGCTCCAGCACGTCCAGGCTCGGGGCCCCGCCCGTACCCATGATCAGGCGGGAGGAGAAGGTGCGGCCGCCCAGCAGGAAAGCGTCGTCAGCCATGCCGCTCAACCCCCCTGGACCGCGGTGAGGATCTCGACCCGGTCGCCGTCGCCCACCGGCGTGGCGGGCCACTGCCCGCGCGGCACCACGGTCTCGTTGAGCGCGGCCGCGACCCCGGCCGGGGCGGTGGTCAGCGCGGCGACCACCGTGTCGAGGGTGGTCCCGGCGGCGACCTCGCGCGCCTCGCCGTTGACCGAGACGGAGACGGAGACGGTCATGCGCAGGACTCCTGAGGCGTGAGGGCGAAACGGCGCGGGGTGAAGGGGCGTGCGATCTCCGGGAGTTCGCCGGTGGTCAGCAGCTCCGCCATGACGTCCCCGGTGAGCGGGGTCAGCAGCACCCCGTTGCGGTAGTGCCCGGTGGCCAGGTGCAGGCCCGGCAGTTCGGTCGGGCCGAGCAGCGGCGCGTTGTCGGGCGAGCCCGGCCGCAGCCCCGCCCGGGTTTCGGTGAGCGGGAGTTCGGTGATGCCGGGCACCAGCTCGTGGGCGTCGCGCAGGAGCTCGTAGACCCCGCCGGCGGTGACGGTGGTGTCCCAGCCGAGCTCCTCGCTGGTGGCGCCGATGACCAGCTCGCCGTTCTCGCGCGGGACCAGGTAGACGTGGCTGCCCCGCACGACGGCCCGTACGGTCCGCGACAGGAACGGCGCGCAGGCGGCCGGCACGGTCAGGCGCAGCACCTGGCCCTTGACCGGCCGTACGGGAGCCACCACCTGCGGCGGTACGCCCGCCAGCCGGCCGCTGAGCGACCCCGCGGCCAGCACCACCTGGTCGGCGAGCAGCTCCGTACCGTCGTCCAGCCGCGCCCCCCGGGCCCGGTCGGCGGTGACGAGCAGCCGCTCCGCGGCCGCCCGGTGGATGCTCACGCCGGCCCGCTCACAGGCGGCCAGCAGCGCCGCCGCCAGCCGGCGGGGGTCCACCTGGTGGTCCCCGTCCACGCGCAGTCCGCCGCGGACACCGGGGGCCAGCATCGGCTCCAGGCGGCGGCACTCGCGCCCGGTCAGCCACTGTGACTCCAGGCCGCAGCGACGCTGCAGGGCGTGCAGCTCGCGCAGGTGGAGGCGGTCGTCCGCGTCGAGCGCCACGGCGAGGGTGCCGCAGGCCCGGTAGCCGATGTCCAGCCCGCCGCTCGCGTCGGCGAGCTCGGCGGCGAACTGCGGATAGCGGGCGGCCGAGGCGAGGTTCAGCCCGAGCAGGGTCTCCTCGCCGTAGTGGAGCTCGGTCACGGCGGCGAGCATGCCCGCCGCGACCTGGGCGGCGCCGCCGCCGGGCGCCGGATCGGCGAGCGCGGTGCGCAGACCCGCACGGGCCGCCCGCCAGGCCGTGACCAGGCCGATGATCCCGCCCCCGATGACGAGGACGTCGTATCCCGCTCCCGGACTTCTACGAGATGAGTGCATGGGCGTCCAGCCCCTCCCTTCGCCGGCATGACCCGGATCAGGTTCGTACGGTCGGAGGCCGGCCAGCCTCCCTCTCAGCCCGGTGCGCCCGGACTCCCGCGATAGGTACGGTGGCCAGACTAACCCCGCCGCCGACGGCCGGGTAAGCCTGCCTCCGCGTCTCACCCGACACCCCCTAATGTGGGCGGCGTGAGCGACCAGACGGAAGAGACTGACAGCGGCGTCGTCATAGTGGGCGCCGGAATGGCGGGGGTGCAGACGGCGGTTGCCCTGCGCGAACAGGGCTTCACCGGACCCGTCACCCTGCTGGGCGCCGAGCCCCACCAGCCCTACGACCGCCCCCCGCTCTCCAAGGCGGTGCTGCTCGGCAAGGCCGAGGACTCGGCGTTCGACATCGACTTCGAGGCGCTCGGCATCGAGCTGCGGCTGGGGACGACGGTCACCGGGCTGCGGGCCGCCGAGCGCCTGCTCGACACCGAGGCGGGCCCCGTCCCGTACGGGGTGCTCGTGCTGGCGACGGGCGCCGAACCGGTGACCCTGCCCGGCTCGGAGGGCGTCCCCGGGGTGCACCTGCTGCGCACCCTGGACGACGCGGCGCGGCTGGGGCCCGTACTGGCCTCGGCGCCGGCGATCGTCGTCGTCGGGGCGGGCTGGATCGGCGCCGAGTTCGCCACGGCCGCGTGCGAGGCGGGCTGCGCCGTGACCGTGGTGGAGGCGGCCGACCGGGTCCTCGCGGGAGCGCTGCCGGCCGAGGTCGCGGCCCCGATGGCGCACTGGTACGCGCAGGCCGGGGCCGAACTGGTCACCGGCGCGAAGGTGGCCTCGGTGGAGTCCGGCCGGGTGCTGCTCGCGGACGGCCGGGAGCTGGCGGCCGGCGCGGTGGTCGTGGGCATCGGCGCCCGGCCGGCGACGGCCTGGCTGGCGGGGACGGGGATCGAGCGGGGCGCGGACGGCTCGGTGACGGCGGACGCCCACCTCGGGACCTCCCTGCCCGGGGTGTACGCGGTCGGCGACTGCGCGTCCTTCCCGTCGGGGCGGTACGGGGCCCGGCTGCTCGTGCACCACTGGGACAACGCGCTGCAGGGCCCCCGGGTCGTCGCGGCGAACATCCTGGCCGGGGAGCCCGTACGGGTCTACGACCCGGTGCCGTACTTCTGGTCGGAGCAGTTCGGGCGGTTCGTGCAGTACGCCGGCCACCACGGCGGGGCCGACGCGATGCTGTGGCGCGGCGATCCGGCGGAGCCGACCTGGTCGGTGTGCTGGGTACGGGACGGCGCGCTGGTGGCGGTGCTGGCGGTGGGCCGCCCGCGCGACCTGGCCCAGGGCCGCAAGCTGATCGGATCGGCGACCCCGGTCGACCCGGCCAAGGTCGCCGACCCCGCCGTCCCCCTCAAGGCGGCGACCGCGTAGTCACCCGGAAGGAGCCGCGAGGGGGGGCCGCGAGAGGGCCGGGACAGAGCCGGGGGAACCCGGACGGGGCGGCTCGGGTACCGGGGGCGAGTCCGAGATGGCAGGCTTGTGCCCGTGACCGAGATTGACGCAAAGATCGACGCCCTTGTCCCCGCCTGGCTCTACCTCCCCGACATCGCGGAGATGCTCGACATCGAAGTGACCCGGGTCCGCCAGATGGTCAAGGAAGGTCAGCTGCTCGCCGTGCGCCGCGGCGAGAACCGCTCCCTGCAGGTACCCGCTCCCTTCATCGACGGCGACAAGGTCGTCAAGGGCCTGGTCGGCCTGCTGACCGTGCTCCGCGACGACGGCTTCTCCGACGCGGAGATCCTGGAGTGGATGTTCACCGCGGACCCGACCCTGCCCGGCACCCCCGCCCAGGCGCTGAGCGAGAATCGCGGCACGGAGGTGAAGCGCCGCGCTCAGGCGCTCGCCCTCTGAGCGCTCCGAGCGCTCCGAGCTGAGACACGATCCAACCGCGGTGTACGGGCGGGGCGGCCGCGCCGTCCCCCCGTACACCGCGCACTGCTTGCACCGCTTACCACCCGGGGGTACCCATGTCCGCGAACGCCCAGCTGTCCGACGCCCGGCTCTATCTGTGCACGGACGCCCGCAAGCGGCAGGGCGACCTCCCCGAGTTCCTCGACGCGGTCCTCGCCGGCGGCGTGGACATCGTCCAGCTCCGGGACAAGGGCATGGAGGCCGGCGAGGAGCTGGAGCACCTCCAGGTCTTCGCGGACGCGGCCCGCCGGCACGGCAGGCTGCTCGCGGTCAACGACCGCGCCGACGTCGCGCACGCCATCGACTCCGACGTACTGCACCTCGGCCAGGGCGACATCCCCGTCCCCGCCGCCCGCGCCGTCCTCGGCCCGGGCGTGCTGATCGGCCGGTCCTGCCACGCGGAGTCCGAGGTCGATGCCGCCGTCGCCGAGCCGGGGGTGGACTACTTCTGCACCGGCCCCTGCTGGCCGACCCCCACCAAGCCCGGACGGCACGCCCCCGGCCTCGGCCTCGTCCGGTACGCCGCCTCGCTGGCGCAGGACCGGCCCTGGTTCGCCATCGGCGGGATCGACGGTACGAATCTGGACGAGGTCCTCGACGCCGGCGCCACCCGTGTCGTCGTCGTCCGCGCCCTCACCGAGGCCTCAGACCCGGGCGCGGCCGCGGCCGACCTCGCCAAGCGGGTCCGCGCCCGCGCAAGCGGCTGAGTGTCCAAAAACGTGTCCAAGGGATGGACCGGGCTTCGGTGTCCGCCGGGCCGCGTCTAACCTGCCCGTATGGCCCTTGGTACCTCCTCCACCTGGTCGGATCGCGCACACACGGTCCGCGACCTCCTCGCGTCCGGGCGCTCCTACTCCTTCGAGTTCTGGGCCCCGAAGACGGAGAAGGGCGAGCGCAACCTCTGGAACGCGCTGCGCCGGGTCGAGGCGGTATCCCCGAGCTTCGTCTCCGTCACGTACGGAGCCGGCGGCTCCACCCGCGGCGGCACCGTCCGGGCGACCGAGCAGATCGCCTCCGACACCACCCTGACCCCGGTCGCGCACCTCACCGCCGTGGACCACTCGGTCGCCGAGCTGCGCAATGTGATCGGCCAGTTCGCCGACGCCGGCATCCGGAACATGCTCGTCGTGCGCGGAGACCCGCCGGGCGACCCGATGGGCGCGTGGGTGGCGCACCCCGAGGGTGTCCACTACGCCGCCGACCTGGTCCGTCTGGTCAAGGAGTCGGGTGACTTCTGCGTCGGCGTCGCGGCCTTCCCCGAGATGCACCCGCGCTCCGACGACTGGGACACGGACATCCGGCACTTCGTGGACAAGTGCCGTGCGGGCGCCGACTATGCGATCACCCAGATGTTCTTCGATCCGCAGAATTATCTGCGGCTGCGCGACGGCGTCGAAAAGGCGGGCTGCGAAACCCCGATCATCCCCGAGGTCATGCCTGTTGTGGCGATCAAGCAGCTCGACCGGCTGCCGCAACTCAGTAACGCGGTCTTCCCCGCAGATGTGAAAGAACGCATGCTCGCCGTCAAGGACGATCCGGCCGCTGTACGCTCCATTGGCATCGAGTTCGCCACGGAGTTCTGCGCGCGGCTGCTGTCCGAGGGTGTCCCGGGACTGCACTTCATCACGCTGAACAATTCCACGGCGACTCTCGAGATCTACGAGAATCTGGGTCTGCACCAGCGGGCCTGATCGGCCGGCCCCCGTTTCCTGGGCGGTCAGCCGTACCGAGAGGGGCCATGCATGGGAATGACGGTCCTCTACACCGCGTTCGGGTTCGTCGCGTTGTGGCTGCTTGCCGAGGTCCTGATGCAGTACAAGGCCCGGCTGCGCTGGCGCCTGCTCGCCTTCGCCGGCTTCCTCGGCGTGGTCGCGGGCGTGGTGCTGCCGTCCGTGCTCGTCATCGCGGCCGGCGCGGCCGCGTTCGCCGTGGGCCAGATCCTGGTGACGCTCTCCTTCCGCAAGGGCTTCGAGGCCGGCTGGGCGCTGCGCCGCGGCGGTGTGCCCGTAGTGCAGCCGCCGACCCGGCGCCGCCGGGCGGCGGGCGGTCCGCGCCCCCAGCCCGCGCTGCGGGTCACCGCGCTCGAGTACGGGCCCGAGGACACGGACCAGGACGGATCCGCGGCCGAGCAGCAGGCCTCCGACGTCTCGGACGCCCCGAACCCCTCGGACGCCCCGTCCGCCGGGGCCGGGGAGTTCTACAGCCCGCAGCCACTGCCCGAGGACACCGGGTCGTACGGGATCCAGAGCTTCGCGCCCGCCGCCGACACGGCGGCCTTCGCCTCGCCGTTCACCACGGCCGAGCAGGACTCCCACCAGTACGCCGCGTACTACGACCCCCAGGGGCAGGGCGGCTCCGGCGGGTACGACTACGACTCCGGCTACCAGACGGGCGGCGAACAGCAGGTCTACGCCGCCTACTCGGACCCGTACATCGGCACCGGCGGCGGCGTCGCCCCGCAGCAGCCGTACGACTACGCCCCCTACGCCGAGTACACCCCCGACCCGTACGCGGCCGCGCAGCAACAGCAGTACTCCATGGACACCCCGCCCGGCGGGGTCTGGGTCCCGCAGCAGCGGTCCACCGACGAGTACGGCCGGCCCTACCCCGAGCAGGAGCCTGGCCGGCAGCCGCAGCAGGGGTACCCGTACACCGGCGAGTACGAGCAGTACCGCTACTGAGAGCCGCGGAACTCCGCGCCCTCCACGATCAGCCCGGACACCAGGGCCCCCGTCATCCCGGCGTGCGCCAGCCCGCCGCCGGGGTGCGCCCAGCCGCCCGCGAGGTACAGCCCGGGCAGGGCCGTGGAGTTGGAGGGGTAGAGGCCGCGGCCGTCGGCCCCCGCGAGGGCCGGCGGGGGGACCGCACCGCCGAGCGCGCCCGTGGCCGCCTCGACGTCGGCGGGGGTGCGCACCTCGTGCCACAGCAGCCGCTCCCGCAGCCCCGGTACGGCCCGCTCGGCGAGGTCCAGCAGCTCCCCGGCCCCGGGGCCGCCGGCCACCCGCCCGGGGGCGCAGACGGCGCTCACGGTGACCGCCTCGTGGTCCGCGTCGGGCCTGGTCGCCGGGTCGTCGGGGCGCAGTACGGTGACCAGCGGCCCGGGGGAGTGCACCAGCGTCCGGTGTACGGCGTCCGCGGGGCGGGCGCCGCGCAGGGCGAGGAACAGGGTGACCCGGCTCGCCGTGTCGGCCCCGCGGGCCGGGACGCCGCCGGGCGCCGACTCCACCCCCAGCTGCCTGGGGTCCACGCCGCAGACCACGAAGTCGGCCTCCGCCTCGGTGCCGTCGGCCAGCCGCAGCCCGGCCGCCCGGCCGCCGCGCGCGAGGACCTCCCGTACGTCCCCGTCCGCGCCGAAGACGAAGGCGACCTTCCGCTCCAGGCACCGCTCGTACACGGCGGTGGCCAGCGCCCGCAGCCCGCCGCGCACGTACCAGCTGCCGAAGGTCTGCTCCATGTACGGGAGCACGGCCGCCGCGGCCGGCGCGGTCGCCGGATCGACCCCGTACGCGCGGACGCGGCCGGTCAGCAGCTCTCCGAGGCCGTCACCGCCCAGCTCGCGCCCGGCCACCTCGGCCAGCGTGGGCGGCCGCCTGCGCAGCAGACCGCTCCTGCGCACCGCGGGGTACGGGTCGCGGCCCAGAACCTGCCAGTCGGGCCGCAGCGGCTCCTCCAGCAGGGGGCGGCGGGTGGCGTCCCAGGCGTCCCGGGCGCGGCCCAGCACCCCGCTCCACCGCTCCCCGGCGCCGGGTCCGAAGGCCTGGTCGAGGACGGCGGCGGCGGCGCCGCGCGAGGCGTTGGGGAGGGTGACCTCGCGGCCGTCGGCGAGGACGTGCCGGACGGCCGGGTCCACCTGGACCAGCTCGGCGCAGTCCTCCAGGGGCCGCTTGCCGGTCTTGACGAACAGGTCGCGGTAGACGGCGGGCAGGTGCAGCAGTCCGGGACCGGTGTCGAAGGCGAAGCCGTCGCGCTCGAAGCGGCCGACCGCGCCCCCGTACGTCGTCCCGCGCTCGTACACCGTCACCCGGTGCCCCGCCACGGCCAGCCGGGCCGCCGTCGCCATCGCGCCCATGCCGGCGCCGATCACCGCAATTCGTGCCATGCGGCTGAGCCTATCGAGAGCTGACGGGCAGCTCAGCGGGGCGGTGCCCCGGCGGCGTCGGCGGCCGCCCGCGCCTCGGAGGACAGCCGTTTCTCCTCGCGGCGCTGGGCACGCCGGCGCAGGAAGCGGCGGATCCTGCTCCACAGGTAGATCAGCAGCGCCAGGCCGATGGCCAGCAGCACGGCAGCGATGATCGCGGCGGCCTGCGGGTTGAATATCGCGAAGGTGACGATCCCGGCCACCCCGAGGTCCTCGGCGGTGCTCATCGCGATGTTGGTGAAGGGCTCGGGCGAGGTGTTGATCGCCATCCGGGTGCCGGCCTTGACGAAATGGCTGGCCAGGGCGGTGGAGCCGCCGACGGCGCCGGCGGCGATGTCGGAGAGCGAGCCGCTCTGCCCGGCCAGCAGTGCGCCGATCACCGCGCCGGCCACCGGGCGGATCACGGTGTGGACGCCGTCCCAGAGCGAGTCCACGTACGGGATCTTGTCGGCCACCGCCTCGCAGAGGAACAGCACGCCCGCGACGATCAGCACGTCGGTGCGTTGCAGGGATGCCGGGACCTCGTCGGTCACACCGGTCGCGCCGAAGATGCCGAGCAGCAGGACCACGGCATAGGCGTTGATCCCGCTGGCCCAGCCGCTGGTGAAGACCAGGGGGAGCACACTCACCGGCTCATCATGACGGAAAAGTGAGGGGATGACCGCCATCCGGCGGTCATCCCCTCACCTGTGTATCCGAGCGGGGTCTACTGCCCCTGTTCGTCGCGGCGGCGCTGCCACCGCTCCTCGATGCGGGTCATCATCGACCGACGCTGCCGGTTCTGGCCGTGGGCCGAACCGCCTGCACTGCCGGAGGCGGGCTGCTCACCGGGCTTGGGTGCCTTGCGCCAACCGGTGACCACGAGAACGGTGCAGCCCAGCATGACGAGGAAACCCACCACGCTGATCCAGAGCACGTTCGGCACGATCACACCGGTCATGAGGAGCGCGATACCCACCACAATGCCCGCGACTGCCTGGTAGACCCGTCGCCGGGTGTACGTACGCAGTCCGCTTCCCTCAAGCGCTGTCGCGAACTTGGGATCTTCGGCGTACAGCGCTCGCTCCATCTGCTCGAGCATGCGCTGCTCGTGCTCCGAGAGCGGCACGGGAGTCCTCCTCATCCGTCGGTCGCGGGGGTAGCGACCAGGGGTCCCCTTCAGGATAGGCGGGGAATCGCCCCCGTGATACCCGCCCTCTACGCCACTTTCATCAATCGCTGCGCGAAACCGTACCGCCGTGCGAGCGGTCGCTGGGGCGTTATTCCCCAATGATCCGTCCGGCATGCCGGTCACTGCTCCCGATCATACGGGGCCGGGCGGCGGTTCGGAGGGGGAGTGGCCCACCCCGTGCCGGGAAGCTCCGCAGATCAGGCGGGCTTCTCGCCCAGGACGTGCAGCTGAGTGGCGACCGCGTGGAAAGCGGGCAGCTCGGCGGCGGCCTCCTCCAGGCGGAGCAGGGCCTCGACCGCGCCCGGCTCGGTGTCCACCAGGCCCCCGGGGACCAGGTCGGCGAAGATCCGCACGCCGTGCACCGCGCCGACCGCCAGGCCCGCTCCGCCGACCAGCTCGCCGAGCTGTTCGGCGGTGAAGCGGCGGGGCACCGGGTCGCCGGAGCCCCAGCGGCCCGCCGGGTCGGTGAGCGCCGTACGGGCCTCGACGAAGTGCCCGGCCAGCGCGCGCGCCAGCACGGCCCCGCCGAGCCCGGCGCCCAGCAGGCTGAGGATGCCGCCGGGGCGCAGGGCTGCCACCGCGTTGGCCACGCCCTCGGCCGGTTCGTCCACGTACTCCAGCACGCCGTGGCAGAGCACCACGTCGTACGACTCGCGCTCGACGACATCGAGCAGGCCCTGGGCATCGCCCTGTACGCCGCGCACCAGGTCGGCCACACCGGCCTCGGAGACCCGGCGCTCCAGCCCGAACAGCGCGTTCGGGCTGGGGTCGACCACGGTGACCCGGTGGCCCAGGCGGGCCACCGGCACGGCGAAGTTGCCGGTGCCGCCGCCGGTGTCGAGCACGTCCAGCACATCCCGCCCGGTCGCCTTCACCCGGCGGTCGAGCGCCTCCTTGAGGACCTCCCACACCACGGCGGTGCGAAGGGAGGCACGGGGGCGGGAAGTGTCCGACACGACTGTTGGCTCCTCGGCGCGGTACGGGAAAGCGGTCTTCGCCCCACCCTATTGCCTCGGGCCGCCGGGCAGCTCATCCCGCGTCCGGGTGCTCCGGGCGCGACTGTGGCGGGACCTGCGGCAGGGTCTGCGGCAGACCCTGAGCGGCGGGCGGGTGGAGTTCCAGCATCCGCTCCACCAGGCGCAGGAACATCGAAACGGCCCGCACCAGATCGTCCGCGTCCCGCGCGGTCGCCGCATCCGCTATGCCCGCCTCGGCCCGGGCCCGGCGGGCCGCGCCGGAGGCGAAGAGCGCGCTCCACTCGGCCAGTTCGGGCGCTATCTCCGGGAGCACCTCCCACGCGCTGCGGATCCGGGGCCGCCGCCGCGGGCTCACCGGCTCGGGGCGCCCGCGCGCGGCGAGTACGGCCGCGGCGGTGCGCAGGGCGGCGAGATGGGCGGTGGCGTACTGCTCGTTGGGCCGGGTCAGCCGGGCGGCTTCGGCCAGGCCGCTGCGGGCCTTGGCGAGCAGGTCGAGGGCGGCCGGAGGGGCCGCCGACTTCCGCGGGACGGGGTGGACAGGGGACGGGGACGGTGTGGCCATGACGAACCTCCTGTCGATGCGCGCGAGGCGCTCCTGCGTGGTGCGGTGGCGGTGCGGTGTCCGTGCGGCCCGGCGCTGTGCCGGTCCGTGCATTCATCGTGACGGGACCCACTGACAATCGCGCTGACCTGCGCATTTGAGACAACTTCCCCCCTGCGCGCGCCGGATGTCTCTGAAGGTGCTAGTTTTTGAACTGACCGGTCAGTTCAAAAAGAAGGGGGATGGCGTGGACAGCCCGCACGGCGCGTCCGTCAAAGCCGCGGACTTCGGACTCAAGGGCCCGCGCGGCTGGGTCTTCCGGGGCGTCGGGATCGACGCGGCGCCCGGCTCGATCATCGCGGTCGAAGGCCCCTCCGGCAGCGGCCGGACCTGCCTCCTCCTCGCCCTCACCGGGCGGATGAAGCCCACCGAGGGCCGCGCCGAGATCGGCCGCCACCCGCTGCCGAAGAAGATGGCCGCGGCACGTCGCATCAGCGCACTCGGTCCGGTCCCCGGGGTCAACGACCTCGACCAGGCCCTCACCGTCGCCGAGCAGCTGCGCGAGGGCGCGCTGCTCCAGCGCCGCTACGACGGCCCGTTCCGCGCCCTGCTGGGCCGGCGCACCGAGCGCCGCGCCGCCGGCGAGGCCCGGATCGACGCCGCGCTGGCCGCCGCCGGACTGGACCTGGCCACCCTGCCCAAGGGCCCGCGCACCTCCGTACGGGACCTGGAGCGCCTGGAATCCGTACGGCTGTCGGTGGCCATCGCCCTGCTGGGGTCGCCCCGGCTGCTGGCCGTCGACGACCTCGATCTCAAGCTGTCGGACGCCGAGCGCGCCGAGGCCTGGGCCCTGCTCCGCTCCATCGCCGCCGCCGGGACCACCGTCCTCGCGGTGTGCAGCGAGGCCCCCGAGGACGTGACGGTCCTGCGGACGGCTCCCGCGGACGCCGAAGCCGAAGCCGAAGCGGGAGCGGGAGCGGGAGCGGAAGCCGCAGCGGACGCGGACGCGGGCGAGAAGAACGAAGCCGACGACACCACCACTGACGAAGACACGAAGGGGGCGGACGATGCGCTCGCCGAAGCTGGCCGCGCTTGAGCTGAAGCGGTTCGGGCGGGGGAAGCTGCCCCGGGCCGCTCTCGTCGCGCTGCTCCTGCTGCCGCTGCTCTACGGAGCGCTGTACCTGTGGTCCTTCTGGGACCCGTACAGCCGCCTCGACAAGGTCCCCGTCGCCCTCGTCAACTCCGACCAGGGCGCCACCGTGGACGGCAAGAAGATCGACGCCGGCGATGAGATCACCCGCAAGCTCCACGCCAGCAAGACCTTCGACTGGCGCGAGGTGAGCGCCGAGGAGGCGGCGAAGGGGCTGGAGGACGGCACGTACTACCTGTCCCTCACCATGCCCGCCGACTTCAGCGCGAAGATCGCCTCCAGCTCCGGCGCGGACCCCGCCACCGGAGCCCTCCAGGTCCGCACCAACGACGCGAACAACTACATCGTCGGCTCGATCTCGCGCACCGTCTTCTCCGAGGTCCGCTCGGCGGCGTCCACCAACGCCTCCCGCGGCTTCCTCGACAAGATCTTCGTCTCCTTCTCCGACCTGCACGACAAGACCGCCGAGGCCGCCGACGGCGCCGACAAGCTCAAGGACGGCGCCGGCGAGGCCCAGCAGGGCGCCGAGGCCCTCGCCGACGGCCTCGACACGGCCGAGGAGAAGAACGGCGAGCTCACCGGCGGGCTCAAGAAGCTCAACTCGGCCGCCGGACAGCTGGAGAGCGGGACGAGGGGCGTCGCCAACGGCACCCAGATCGTCGCCGACGTGGTCAACCGCGCCGCCGCCAAGGCCAAGCCCCTCGTCGACAACCCCAGGCAAATCGCCGACAGCGCCGAGCTGGTCGCCGACACCGCCAAGGTCGTCAACAACCACCTCGACACCTTCGCCAAGAAGGCCCCGGCCGCCGCCCGGGTCAGCAAGCAGGCCGCGGCCCTGGCCGCCGACGTCCACACCCGCACCTGCGTCACCCCCGCCACCAAGCCGCTGCCCGCGACCTGCCCCGACCTGAAGAAGATCAAGGACGCCACCGCCGAGGCCGCCGAGCTCTCCGGTGACGTCGAGGCCCTGGTCAAGGACTCCGGCGGCGACCTGGCCAGGCTCAAGGAGCAGCTCACCGAACTGGAGAAGGACGCCCGCAAGCTCGCCGCCATGGCACCCGGCCTCTCCGGCGACCTCGAATCGGCCGTCACCCAGGCCAACGCCCTCAACACCGGTGCCCACAAGGTCGCCACCGGCATGGTCCAGCTGCACGCCGGGATCGGCTCCGCCTCCTCCGGCTCCGCCGCCCTCGGCGACGGCGTCGGCAAGCTCGGCGACGGCGCGCACCGCCTCGACGGCGGCATGTACAAGCTCGTCGACGGCAACCGCGACCTCGCCGACGGCCTGCACGACGGCGTCGGCAAGATCCCCGACTACGACCAGCAGCAGCGCGAGGCCCGCACCCAGGTCATGGCCGACCCGGTCCAGCTCGCCAACCAGTCCCTGCACAAGGCGCCCAACTACGGCACCGGCTTCGCCCCGTACTTCATCCCGCTCTCCCTGTGGGTCGGCGCGATGGTCGCCTACATGCTGATCGCCCCGCTGAACCGGCGGGCCCTGGCCGCGGGCGCCTCGCCCTGGCGGATCGCCTTCGCCGGCTGGCTTCCCGTGGCGGGCCTCGGCATCCTCCAGGTGGGCGCGCTGATGTCCGTACTGCACTGGGGCCTCGGCCTGGAGATGGCCCGCCCGGCCCTCACCATCGGCTTCCTGATGCTGGTCACCGGCTGCTTCGCGGCCATCGTCCAGTGGCTCAACGCCAAGTTCGGCGCGGCCGGGCGGATCCTGGTCCTGGCCGTCCTGATGCTCCAGCTGACCTCGGCGGGCGGCACGTACCCCGTAGAGACCAGCCCCGGCTTCTTCAACGCCATCCACCCGTACCTGCCGATGTCGTACATCGTGGAGAGCCTGCGCCGCCTCATCACCGGCGGCGACCTCACCCCGGTCTGGCAGGGCTGCGCCGTCCTGACGGCCTTCACGGTGGGCGCCCTGGCGCTCACCGCGCTCGCCGCCCGCGGCAAGCAGGTGTGGACGATGGACCGGCTGCACCCGGAACTGAGCCTGTAAGGACCTGTTGACCTGTGAGAATCAGCGCCATGGAAAGCAGCAGCACCGGTACGGCGGCCGCCGCGAGCAGCGGCAGCGGCGGCGGCCGCCGGCAGGCCACCAGGCAGAAGCTCTACGAAGCGGCCGTCACCCTCATCGCGGAGAAGGGCTTCTCCGCGACGACGGTCGAGGAGATCGCCGAGCGGGCGGGCGTCGCCAAGGGCACCGTCTACTACAACTTCGCCAGCAAGAACGACCTCTTCGAGGAACTGCTGCGGCACGGCGTCGGCCTGCTCACGGCGTCCCTGCGGACGGCCGAACAGGAGACGCAGGCACGCGGCGGCAGCCGCGTCGAGGCGCTGGACGCGATGATCCGGGCCGGCCTCGTCTTCATCGACCGCTACCCGGCCTTCACCCAGTTGTACGTCGCCGAGCTGTGGCGGACCAACCGGACCTGGCAGTCCACGCTGATGGTGGTACGCCGGGAGGCGGTGGCCGTCGTGGAGACGGTGCTGCGGGAGGGCGTCGAGCGCGGTGAGCTGAGCGCGGAGATCGACGTGCCGCTGACCGCGGCCGCGCTGGTGGGGATGGTGCTCGTGGCCGCCCTCGACTGGCAGTCGTTCCAGAGCGAGCGGTCCCTGGACGACGTGCACTCGGCGTTGTCGCTGCTGCTGCGGGGGCGGGTCAGCGGGACACGCTGACGCCGTACCCCGATCGGCGGTGCCGTGCGGCTGCGCAGCGGCGTAGAACTGGCTGAGTATCCGTACCCAGGCGCGAAATGAGTACGCGCGCGGATGGCCCCCACCTGCGCGGACGCCAGACTGGGGGCAACGGACAGGGACCCGGCCCGCACCGCCGACACGGGGCTGCGGAGCGGGCCGGTGATCTCTGCCGGGTGGGGGTGGAACGACGATGCGGCGGGGCTCGGGGGGATCGAGCCTCGCCGCATCGCCGTCCCCGCCGCTGTCCGGCTCCCCGCCGGGGCTCCGCCCCAGACCCCGCGCCTCACACGCCGGCGAGGCGGGATTTCGGCTGCCGTCGCCTGCGTTCTTCAGCCTCGCCGGCGTGTGAGCCGCGCCGGGCTCAGCCGCGGCCGCGCAGGGGCAGGCGCAGGCGTACGGCCGCCAGGCGGGCCGAGGCCGCCGAGGTCAGCGCCGACCAGCGGGCCGCGGCCGACCACTGCAGCCGGGCCGCCGAGCGGGGGAGCAGCAGGGCGCGCAGCCGGGCACCGCGGGAGACGCCCGCCAGCAGGCCCGCCCGGACCACCAGCACGTCCGAGGACAGCCCCGCGTACGAGCCCGCGCCGGCGCCCGGCGGCGCGTACAGCACCCGCTCCACCGCTCCCGCGATCCGCGCGGCGGCCTCCGCCGCCTCGGGCTCCAGCCGCCCCAGCTCCACCATCCGCGCCGCCGCGCCGCGCGGGGACCGGGCCTCGTCGGGGGTGATCCCGACGTCCCAGGCCGCGTCGCCCAGCTCCCGCCAGGCCGCCAGCACCTCGCGCGACCCCAGCCGCCGGGCGCGCACCCGGCCCCGCCACAGCAGCGGCAGGAAGGGCAGGACGAGCGCGGCCAGGCCGACCGCCGTCCAGGTGAGCACGGCCCGCAGCGACGGGCCGCCGCCCGAACCGGTGTCCTGCCGCAGCGCCGGCCCCCCGCACTCGCCCAGCTTCTTCATGTCCGGCGGGCAGTCGTCCGCCTTCGACGGAGCCGCCGACGGCTCGGAAGCGCTCTTCGACGGCGCCGCCGTCGGAGCCGTCGGCTGGGTCTGCGGGGCCTCGGGCCGGCTGTAGTCCGGCACGGTGATGCCCGAGCGCGGCGTCGGCTCGAACCGGGTCCAGCCCACGCCCTCGAAGTACAGCTCGGGCCACGCGTGGGCATCGCGCATCGAGACGTTCACACTGCCGTCGGACTGCTTCGCCCCGGGCGTGAAGCCGACCGCCACCCGCGCCGGGATTCCGAGCGAGCGGGACATGGAGGCCATCGAGAACGCGAAGTGGATGCAGAAGCCCTCCTTGTCCGCCAGGAAGCGGGCGATGGCCTGCGAACCGGTCCCCGAGGACACCTTGGTGTCGTAGCGGAATCCGCCGTTCACCGCGAAGTAGTCCTGGAGCTTCACCGCACGCGTGTAGTCGTCCTTCGCACCCTGCGTGACCCGGCGGGCCGTCTCGGCGACCACCGGCGGCAGGTTGTCCGGCAGCCGCGTGTACTCCGACTCGATCAACGGGTTCGGTTTCGGCGCCGTCTGCAGCTGCTCGGCCGTCGGCCGCAGCAGCAGGCTCCGTACGGTGTACTGCGCCCCCTGGACGTTCTGGAACTTGTCCTTGGCCAGCTGGTCGCCGACCAGCGTGCGCCCGGCCGGCTCGAACCGCCACTTCCCGCCGATGTCCACGCCCGTCGCCGGGTACGGCATCGGCAGGTAGCGCTGCGCGTACGTCTCGGAGGACGAGACGCTCGTCCGCACCTCGACCGCGTCGGCGCGCACCTCGTCGCCGAGCCCCGGCGGGTTCGGCATCCTGGCCGGCACCTCGGTCAGGGCGCGCCCGGACGCCTCCCACTTGACGCCGTTGAACTCGTCGAGCGCCAGGATCCGCAGGTACTGCTCGCCGAGCTGCGGGCTGTCCGTGCGGTACTTCAGCACCACCCGGTTGTCCTGCGCGTTCAGGCTGCTCTGGAGCGAGACCAGCGGGTTGACCGCCTGGATCTGCCCGCCGCCCGGGCCGCTTCCGCCCTCGCCCTCGCCCGCCCCGCCCAGCAGCCCGCTGCCGAGCGCCGGCAGCACCGCGGGGACGGCCAGTGCCAGACCCAGGGCCACCGCGCCGAGCCGCCGGCCGGTGCGTACGGGGGAGACGGCCTGGCCGCCGCCCGGTCCGCCGCCGTATGCCGAGGCGGCGGACACCCGCTCGCTCGGGGCCGCGCCGAACACCCGGCCCCACTGGGCCAGCCGGTCGCGGCCCTCGGCCAGCAGCAGCAACAGGTAGCCGCTGCCCGCCAGCAGGAACGTGAACCAGGAGGACTCGCCGCCGCCCGACAGCCCCGCGGCCACCGAGTACAGCGCGAGCAGCGGCAGCCCGGCCGCCGCGGCGCTGCGAGCCGTGACCGCCAGCACGTCCACCAGCAGCCCGATCAGCAGCACCCCGGACATCAGCAGCAGCCGGATGCCGTCGGTGAGCGGCGCGGGGATCGCGAACTCGCCCACGTCCTGGACGCCCTGGCGGAACAGCGCTCCGAAGTCCGTCACCAGGTAGGCCAGCGGCCCGTTCCCGGTGGACTCGCCCTTCCCCGCGAACACGAACGCGAGCAGCAGCAGCGACACGAGCGCCTGCGAGGTCACGGTCAGCGAGCGGGCCAGCGGCACCCGCCGCGCCCCGGCGCCCACCGCGCTCTGCACGCACAGCAGCAGCGCCGCCTGCGGCATCCAGCTCGCCGTGTCCACCAGCCCGACCAGCGACCACGAGGTGAGCAGCGTCGCCAGTGCCGCGAACAGCGTCAGTCTCGCCCGCCCGCTCATCCCCAACCCCCCGCAGTGCCGGTGCCGAGCGGGGCGTTCCCGGCCTGTTGCCACAGCTCCCCGTAGGCCACCCCGGGCGGGACGGCCAGTGCCGTCCAGCCCGCGTCGCGCAGCCGGCTCACCGGCTCCGCGCCGTTCGGGCCGGCCGCGCCGACCGGGGGCCGGCCGGACCAGGCCGCGGAGTCCAGCACGAAGGCCACCGCGGCCGCGCTGCGCTGGCGCAGCCTGGCCGCCAGCTCGGCCTGCGCCTCGTCCAGGTCCCCGAGGAAGGCGACGAGGAGTCCGTCACCGCCCGCTCCGCCGAAACCGCCGCCGCCCGGGCCGCCGCCGCGCACCGCGTCGTACGCCCGCGAGAGCCCGGCGCCGTCGGAGTGCCCGACCACCGCGAGGGTGTCCATCAGCAGCCCGGCCGCCTCGGCGGACTCCTGGCCGCCGGAGGAGAAGCCGCCGCCCTCGCCGGGCACGCAGTCCCCGGTGTCGGTCAGCAGCCGTACGGAGAACCCCTGCTCGAGCAGGTGCACCAGGGTGGAGGCGGCCGCCGACACGGCCCACTCGAAGGCCGAGTCGGGCCCGGCGCCCTCGTAGGCGAGGCGGCGGGTGTCCAGCAGGACGGTGGCCCTGCTGCGCTGCGGCTGCTCCTCGCGGCGCACCATCAGCTCGCCGTAGCGGGCCGTGGAGCGCCAGTGCACGCGGCGCAGGTCGTCCCCGCGCCGGTAGCCGCGCGGGATCACGTCGTCGTCGCCGGCCAGGGCCAGCGAGCGCCGGCTGCCGTCGCCGTAGCCGGAGGACTCGCCGGTCAGCCGGACCGGCGCCAGCACCTCGGTGCGCGGGATGACGGTGAGGACGTCGTACGTGCTGAAGGAACGGGTCAGCTCGACCAGCCCGAAGGGGTCGGTGAGGCGCAGCTGGAGCGGGCCCAGCGGGTAGCGGCCGCGCAGGTCGGAGCGGACCCGGTAGGACACCTCGCGCCGGCCGCCGGGCTCGACCCGGTCCAGGACGAAGCGGGGCCGGGGCCCGAGGACGTACGGCACCCGGTCCTGGAGCATGAGCAGCCCGGTGGGCATGCGGGAGACGTTGTCCATGCGCAGCTGTACGCGGGCCTCGGCGCCGGCGGCCACCCGCATCGGGGTCAGCCGACGGCTGCCGGTGACCCGGTGCCGGGTGCGGTGCAGGGCGTAGACGCAGATCAGGGGCAGGGCGGCGAGCAGCAGCCCGACCCGGAGCAGTTCGCCCTGGCCGAGCATGTACGCGCACACGGCGGCGGCGATCCCGGCGGCGAGGAAGGACCGGCCGCGGGTGGTCAGCCCGGACAGCGAGGCCCGCAGCCCGCCGAACCCGCCACCGCCCTGGCCGCCGGCGCCGTGCGGGGCACCGGCGCTCATCAGAAGCCCCGGACGCCCGCGCCGGGCGGGATCTCGCCGCGCGCGTGCGCGGCGGGGACGGGGGTGCGCTGCAGGATGTCGGCGACGACCTGCTCGGCGGTGCGCCGGCCCAGCTGGGCCTGCGCGGTGGGCAGCAGGCGGTGTGCGAGGACGGGGGCGGCCAGCGCCTGGACGTCGTCGGGCAGGACGTAGTCCCGGCCGGCCAGGGCGGCGGAGGCCTTCACGGCGCGCAGCAGGTGCAGGGTGGCGCGGGGGGAGGCGCCCAGGCGCAGGTCCGGGTGGCTGCGGGTGGCGGAGACCAGGTCGACGACGTAGCGCCGGACGGGCTCGGCGACGTACACCTCGCGCACGGCCTCGATGAGCTTGACGATGTCGTGGGCGTGCGCGACGGCCGTGAGGTCGTCGAGCGGGGAGGTCCCGCCGTGCACGTCGAGCATCTGGAGCTCGGCTTCGGGGCTGGGGTAGCCGACGGATACGCGGGCCATGAAGCGGTCGCGCTGGGCCTCCGGGAGGGGGTAGGTGCCCTCCATCTCCACCGGGTTCTGGGTGGCGACCACCATGAAGGGGCTGGGGAGGGTGTACGTGGTGCCGTCTATGGTGACCTGGCGCTCCTCCATCGACTCCAGCAGGGCGGACTGGGTCTTGGGGGAGGCGCGGTTGATCTCGTCGCCGATGACGATCTGCGCGAAGATCGCGCCCGGCTTGAACTCGAACTCGCGGCGCTGCTGGTCGTAGATGCTGACGCCGGTGATGTCGGAGGGCAGCAGGTCCGGGGTGAACTGGATGCGCTGCACCGAGCAGTCGATGGACTTGGCGAGCGTCTTGGCCAGCATGGTCTTGCCGACGCCGGGCACGTCCTCGATGAGCAGGTGGCCCTCGGCGAGGAGCACGGTCAGCGCGAGGCGGACGACCTCGGGCTTGCCCTCGATCACGCTCTCGACCGAGTGGCGCACCCGCTCCGCCGTGGTGGTCAGATCCGCGAGGCTCGCTCGGTCGTCATACGTGGTCACCTGGTTCTCCTCGGCCCTTTCTCAGGGCCGACGCCCATGGCGCATCACCGGCCCACCCCAAATACGGACACCGGCCCGGAGGGTCTCCGGGCGACGTCTCCCCGCATTCTTGACGGCGTTACGGCCTTGTGTCACTCACGAGGTCGGATCGATCTCCCGGAGCAGTCCGGTGTGCACGTCGAAGACGAAGCCTCGCACATCGTCCTTGTGGGGCAGGAACGGGTTGGTCCGGACCCGCTGCATGGACTGGCGGACGTCCTGGTCCACGTCGCGGAAGGCCTCCACGGCCCAGGCGGGGCGCTGGCCGACCTCGTCCTCCAGCTCGTGCCGGAAGTCCTCGGTCAGGCTTTCGAGACCGCAGCCGGTGTGGTGGATGAGTATCACCGTGCGGGTGCCGAGGGCGCGCTGGCTGATGGTGAGGGAGCGGATGGTGTCGTCGGTGACCACACCGCCCGCGTTGCGGATGGTGTGGCAGTCGCCGAGCTCCAGGCCGAGGGCGGCGTGCAGGTCGAGGCGGGCGTCCATACAGGCGACGACGGCCACGTGGAGGACGGGGCGGGCGTCCATGCCCGGGTCGGTGAATTTCGCGGCGTACGCGAGATTCGCCTCGACCAGTCGGTCGGTGACGGATCGGACGCGCGTGGCCTCGGGCGCGGAGTCTGCGGGCACGTGTGCGGAAGTCGTCATGCATACGACGGTAGTGGTCACTGCTCGTGTAGGCAGCGAGTGAGGGTGGACAAAGAAGGGCAACAAATCATGTTGTGAGCTAACCCACAGGGGTGAGGCGGGGGCGGCCGTCCGGGTGATTCGCACCATTTGCCGGTTCGTCGGGAGAGGGGCGCACCGCGCGCGGGGCGGTTCGTTGACCGCGGCGACCGTTGCACTAAAGTGACGCGAACCGGCCGGGGCCCGGCCCTGACGGGCCGCCCGGCCCTGGAAAATACCGCGTGCGCGGCGCGTACGTACGGCTCTGTACGGTTGCCGCGCCGTTATCTGAGAGGGCGCTTTGACTAGCGAGTCCCGACATGTCCCGGTGATGCTCCAGCGGTGCCTGGACCTGTTGGCCCCGGCGCTGGAGAGGCCCGGGGCCGTCGTCGTCGACTGCACCCTCGGCCTCGGCGGCCACAGCGAGGCCCTGCTGACCCGGTTCCCCGAGGCGCACCTGATCGGCCTCGACCGCGACAAGGAGGCCCTGCGGCTCTCCGGCGAGCGGCTCGCACCCTTCGGGGAGCGCGCCACCCTCGTCCACGCGATCTACGCCGACCTGGCGGAGGTACTGGACAGCCTGCGCATCCCGACCGTGCAGGGCATCCTCTTCGACCTCGGCGTCTCCTCCATGCAGCTGGACGAGGCCGACCGCGGATTCGCGTACGCGCAGGACGCGCCCCTGGACATGCGGATGGACCAGACGACGGGCATCAGCGCGGCGGAGGTCCTCAACACGTACGCCCCGGGCGAGCTCGTTCGGATCCTGCGCCAGTACGGCGAGGAGAAGCAGGCCAAGCGGATCGTGTCGGCGGTGGTCCGCGAGCGTGACAAGGAGCCCTTCTCCAACAGCGCGCGCCTGGTCGAGCTGATCCGCGACGCCCTGCCGCAGGCGGCGAAGCGGACCGGCGGCAACCCGGCCAAGCGGACCTTCCAGGCGCTGAGGATCGAGGTCAACGGGGAGCTGTCCGGCCTGGAGAGGGCCATTCCGGCGGCCGTGGACCGGATCGCCGTCGGCGGCCGGATCGCGGTGCTGTCGTACCACTCGCTGGAGGACCGGCTGGTCAAGCAGGTCTTCGCGGCGGGCGCGACCTCCACGGCCCCGCCGGGACTGCCGGTGGTGCCGGAGAAGTACCAGCCGAAGCTGAAACTCCTGACGCGCGGTGCGGAGCTGCCGACGGAGGAGGAGATCGCGGAGAACCGGCGGGCGGCGCCGGCCCGCTTCCGAGGGGTGGAGCGCATCCGGGAGGCGAGACTGTGAACAAACGCGGGGGACGGCTCGGGCGGGCCCTGGCCGGCAGCCCGGCCGGGCAGGCGGCGCGGACGCCGTTCGTCCTGCTGGTGGTGGCGCTGCTCGGCGGCGGCCTGATCAGCCTGCTGCTGCTGAACTCGGCGCTGAACCAGGGCTCCTTCCAGCTGAGCAAGCTGAAGAAGGAGACCACCGCGCTGACGGACGAGGAACAGGCCCTGCAGCGCGACGTGGACGGCCACTCGGCGCCCGACGCGTTGCAGCGGCGGGCCCACGAGCTGGGCCTGGTGCCGGGCGGCAGCCCGGTCTTCATCGGGCCCGACGGCAAGGTCACCGGCACGGCCTCCCCGGCGGCGCAGCCCCCGCCGCCGTCCCCGCCGGCCTCCCAGGTCTCCGTCCCGACCCCGTCGGGCGCTCCGCCCGTCCCCGCGGGCTACGCGGCCCCGCAGCCCAACCCGACCCCAGGCAGGTGACGCAGTGACCCGGACCCCTGCGGGACTCAAAGCCCGGGGCTCCGCCCCGTACCCCGCGCCTCACACGCCGGCGGGGCTGGATTTCTGCCGGGCGGCGCTGAAATCGCCCAGCGGGCAATCCGGCACGCCAAGAGGCGGCTTCAGCCAGAGACCAGCCCCGCCGGCGTTCGAGGTGCGGGGTCTGGGGCGGAGCCCCAGGAGTGCTGCCGCGCACGCGCACCCCCGCGGAGCAGCCGCGTGAGCCCGCAGGAGCCCCCGCGGCGGCGGGTGCCCGGCCCCGGCAGACCGCGGCCCGGCGCAGAGCGCGGCCGGGCCGCCGCCCGCCCCGCCACGCGCCCGGCCACCCGCCGCCCCGCGGCCCCCCGCACCCCGCACACCATCCGCCTCGGCAAGCCCAAGCCCCGGCTGCGCCTGGTCAGCGTCGGGCTGACCCTGGTCATGCTCGCCTTCGTCGTACGGCTCCTGCAGGTCCAGGCCGTCGACGCCTCCGCCTACTCCGCCAAGGCCTCCGAGAACCGTTTCGCCAGCTACACCCTGGCCGCGGAGCGCGGGGAGATCACCGACCGCAAGGGCGTGGCCCTGGCCACCAGCGTGGACGCGTACGACATCACGGCCGACCCCAAGATGTTCACGCCGCAGGACAGCAAGGCCCCCGACGCCCCCGAACAGGCCGCGGCCCTCCTCGCCCCGATCCTGGGCAAGGACGCCAAGGAGCTCACCGGGCGCCTCAAGACCAAGAACACCCGCTACGTCATCCTGGCCCGCCGCCAGACCCCCCAGGTCTGGAACCAGATCAAGGACCTCCAGCGGGTCTTCGCCGACAAGGCCGCCGCCGACCGCAGGAACAACGGCCCCGGCGCCAACGTCCTCGCCGGCGTGTTCAAGGCGGACAGCAGCAAGCGCGTGTACCCGGGCGGGGACCTCGCCGCCGGGATACTGGGCTACGTCAACGCCGAGGGCAAGGGCGGCGGCGGTCTGGAGTCCTCCCTCGACAAGAAGCTGTCCGGCAAGGACGGCGAGCTCACCTACGCCCAGTCCGGCGGCCGCCGCGTGCCCACCGCCGGCTCCAGCGAGAAGCCCGCCGTACCCGGCGACGACATCGAGCTGACCATCGACCGCGACATCCAGTGGGCCGCGCAGAGCGCCATCACCGAGCAGGTCGCCAAGTCGGAGGCCGACCGCGGCTACGTCGTCGTCCAGGACACCCGCACCGGCGAGGTCCTCGCCATGGCCAACGCCCCCGGCTTCGACCCCAACGACCTGACCAAGGCCAGCTCCGCCGCCATGGGCAACGCGGCGCTCCAGGACGTGTACGAGCCCGGCTCCACCGCCAAGGTGATGTCGATGGCCGCCGTGCTGGAGGAGAAGAAGGCCACCCCCGAGACCCACGTCGAGGTCCCCAACCGGCTGCACCGCGGCGACCGGCTCTTCAAGGACGACATCGACCACCCGACCTGGTACCTGACCCTCAACGGGGTGCTCGCCAAGTCCTCCAACATCGGCACCATCCTGGCCACCGGCCAGCTCGGGCCCACCCAGTCCGAGGCCAACAAGGTCCTGTACTCCTACCTGACCAAGTTCGGCATCGGCCGGCCCACCGGCCTGGACTACCCCGGCGAGTCCCGCGGCATCCTCGCCAAGCCCGAGGCCTGGTCCACCTCCCAGCAGTTCACGATCCCCTTCGGCCAGGGCCTGTCCCTCAACGCCATGCAGGCGACCTCCGTGTACTCCACCATCGCCAACGGCGGGGTCCGGATCGAGCCGACGCTGGTCCGCGGAACCAAGGGCCCCGACGGCCGCTTCACCGCCGCCCCGGCTCCCGCGCAGACCCGCGTGGTCAGCCCGGAGACCGCCACATCCCTCGCGCACATGCTCGAATCGGTGGTCGACGACCAGGAGGGCACCGGCACCAAGGCCCGTATCCCCGGCTACCGGGTCGGCGGCAAGACCGGCACCTCCAACCGGGTGGATCCGGCCACCGGCCGCTACAAGGGCTACACCGCCTCGTTCGCCGGCTTCGCACCCGCCGACAACCCCCGCATCACCGTCTACTGCGCCATCCAGAACCCGACGAAGGGCAGCTACTTCGGCGGCCAGATCTGCGGGCCCATCTACAAGAAGGTCATGGAGTTCGCCCTCAAGACCCTCCAGATCGCCCCCACCGGCACCGCCCCCGCCGGACTCCCGGTCACCTACGAAACGGGGCCGCAGGCCGGTACCCAGCCCAATGCGCAGCCCAACCCGCAGCCCGGCCAGTGACCGTCCTGCCCGGCCGGCCCGCCAGAAAAGCGTGAGGCACCATCAGTGACAACGATCACCCCGAAACCCGGGAACCGCCCGGCCCCCGGCTCCGCGGCCGGGCCCTCACTTCGCGACCGGCCCGCCGAGCCCGGTACGCTCACCGCCGTGCCCCACGCTGATCAGCCCAGAACCGCCCAGAATGACGCCCCGGCAGCGCCGCCGGGAGCGCCCAGGCCCGCGTCCGTCCGCCCGATCCCCCTGGGCGAGCTGGCCACCCTGCTGGACATCGAAGCCCCGGGCGCACCACAGCCGCAGATCACCGGCATCACGCACGACTCCCGTGCCGTGCGCCCCGGTGACCTGTACGCGGCCCTGCCCGGTGCCCGGTTGCACGGCGCGGACTTCGCCACGCAGGCGGCCGCCCTCGGCGCCGCGGCCGTGCTGACCGATCCGGCCGGCGCCGAACGCGCCGCCGCGACCGGACTGCCGGTCCTCGCGGTCGCCGACCCGCGCGGCCGGATGGGCGAACTGGCCGCCACGATCTACGGCCGGCCGGGTGAGGGCCTCCTGCGGATCGGCATCACCGGCACCTCCGGCAAGACCACCACCGCCTACCTCGTCGAGGGCGGACTGCGTGGAGCCGGACGCAAGACCGGACTCATCGGCACCGTCGAGATGCGCATCGCGGACGAGCGCATCAAGTCCGAGCGCACCACCCCCGAGGCCACCGACCTCCAGGCCCTCTTCGCCGTCATGCGCGAACGCGGGGTCGAGGCCGTCGCCATGGAGGTCTCCAGCCACGCGCTGGTGCTCGGCCGGGTCGACGGCTGCGTCTTCGACGTCGCCGTCTTCAACAACCTGAGCCCGGAACACATGGAGTTCCACTCCGACATGGAGGACTACTTCCAGGCCAAGGCGCAGCTCTTCACCGAGCGCCGCGCCCGCCTCGGCGTGGTCAACGTCGACGACGAGTACGGCCGCCGCCTCGCCAAGGAGTCGGCGATCCCGGTGGTCACCTTCTCCGCCACCGGCGACCCGGCCGCCGACTGGCGGGCCGAGGACGTGGTCTGCGGACACATGGACTCCACCCTGACCCTGGTCGGGCCGGACGGACAGCGCGTACGGGCCACCGCCCCGCTGCCCGGCCCGTTCAACATCGCGAACACCGTCGCCGCGATCGTCACCCTCGCCGCCGCCGGCCTCGACCCGCAGACCGCCGCCGACGGCGTCGCCGCGGTCCCCGGGGTCCCGGGCCGCCTGGAGCGGGTGGACGCGGGCCAGCCCTACCTGGCGGTCGTCGACTACGCGCACAAGACGGACGCCGTCGAATCGGTGCTCCGCGCACTGCGCGAGGTCACCACCGGCAAGCTGCACATCGTGCTCGGCTGCGGCGGCGACCGCGACACCACCAAGCGCGCCCCGATGGGCGCGGCGGCCGCCCGGTTCGCCGACACGGCCGTCCTGACCTCCGACAACCCGCGCTCCGAGGACCCCCTCGCGATCCTCGCCTCGATGTTCGAAGGCGCCGTGTCCGTGCCGCCCGCCGAGCGGGGCGCCGTCCTCGTCGACGCCGACCGGGCCGCGGCCATCGCCGCCGCCGTCGCGCGCGCCGAGCCCGGCGACACCGTGCTGGTGGCCGGCAAGGGCCACGAGCAGGGCCAGGACACCGCGGGCGTCGTACGGCCCTTCGACGACCGCGCCGTACTGCGTGCCGCGATCGAGACAGCGCAGCACAGCCACCGACAGGCCGAGGTGAACCAGTGATCGCCCTTTCCCTCGCCGAGATCGCCGACATCACCGGCGGGCGGCCCCACGACATACCCGATCCGTCCGTCCGCATCACCGGGCCCGTCGTCATCGACTCCCGCCAGGTGGAGTCCGGCAGTCTGTTCGCCGCGTTCGCGGGTGAACACGTCGACGGCCACGACTATGCCGGGCGCGCGGTCGGCGCCGGAGCCGCGGCGGTACTCGCGACCCGGCCCGTCGGCGTGCCCGCCATCGTCGTCCCCGACGTGGAGAAGGCCCTCGGCGCCCTCGCCCGGGCCGTCGTCGAGCGGCTGGGCACCGACGTGGTGGCCCTGACCGGCTCCGCCGGAAAGACCTCCACCAAGGACCTCATCGCCCAGGTGCTCCAGGCCCACGCGCCCACCGTGTGGACGCCCGGCTCCCTCAACAACGAGATCGGCCTGCCGCTCACCGCCCTGCGCGCCACCGAGGAGACCCGGCACCTGGTGCTGGAGATGGGCGCCCGCGGGATCGGCCACATCGACTACCTCACCGGCCTGACCCCGCCGCGGATCGGCCTCGTCCTGAACGTCGGGACCGCCCACATCGGCGAGTTCGGCGGCCGCGAACAGATCGCGCAGGCCAAGGGCGAGCTGGTGGAGGCCCTGCCGGCCGAGGCGGACGGCGGAATCGCCGTACTGAACGCCGACGACCCCCTGGTGCGCGCGATGACCGCCCGCACGAAGGCCCGTACGGTCCTCTTCGGGGAGGCCGAGGACGCCGAAGTGCGGGCCACCGAGGTGCGGATGACAGCCGGGGGGCAGCCCTCCTTCACACTCCACACACCGACCGGGTGCAGTGATGTGACCTTGCGCCTGTACGGTGAGCACCACGTGTCGAACGCGCTCGCCGCGGCCGCCGTCGCCCACGTGTTGGGCATGTCCGTCGACGAGATCGCCACCGCGCTCTCCGGGGCGGGCACCTTGTCCCGGTGGCGGATGGAGGTCACCGAGCGGGCGGACGGCGTGACGATCGTCAACGACGCCTACAACGCGAATCCCGAGTCCATGCGGGCCGCTCTGCGCGCACTTGCCGCGATGGGCGGCGCCGCCAGGGCGAAGGGGGGACGTACGTGGGCGGTGCTCGGCCCGATGGCCGAGCTCGGTGACGCATCGTTGGCCGAGCACGACGCGGTGGGACGGCTTGCCGTCCGGCTCAACGTGAGCAAGCTCGTCGCAGTCGGGGGCAGGGAAGCGTCCTGGCTGCAACTGGGCGCATATAACGAGGGTTCGTGGGGTGAGGAGTCGGTGCTCGTGTCCGACGCGCAGGCGGCGGTCGACCTGTTGCGCAGTGAACTGCGCCCGGGTGACGTCGTGCTGGTGAAGGCTTCCAGGTCGATCGGTCTGGAGCGGGTCGCGCTGGCGTTGCTGGAGCGCGAGGGCGAGGTCGCCGGCCGATGAGGCAGATCCTGTTCGCGGGAGTCATCGGACTCTTCCTCACGCTCATCGGCACCCCGCTGCTGATCAAGGGCCTGGCCCGCAAGGGCTACGGCCAGTTCATCCGCGACGACGGCCCCCGTGGCCACGCCGGGAAGAAGGGCACGCCCACCATGGGTGGCATCTCCTTCATCCTGGCGACGCTCGTCGCGTACGCCCTGACGAAGGTCATCACGTCCAGTGAGCCGACGTTCTCTGGTCTGCTCGTCCTGTTCCTGATGGGGGGCATGGGCCTGGTCGGTTTCCTCGACGACTACATCAAGATCGTCAAGCAGCGTTCGCTCGGTCTGCGGGCCAAGGCGAAGATGGCCGGCCAGCTGATCGTCGGCATCGCCTTCGCGGTGCTCGCGCTCCAGTTCTCGGACGCGCGCGGCCTGACCCCGGCCTCCACCAAGCTGTCGTTCGTCACGGACTTCGGCTGGCAGATCGGGCCGGTGCTGTTCGTGGTCTGGGCGCTGTTCATGATCCTGGCCATGTCCAACGGCGTGAACCTGACCGACGGTCTGGACGGCCTGGCCACCGGCGCCGCCGTGATGGTCTTCGGCGCCTACACCTTCATCGGCGTCTGGCAGTACCAGGAGTCCTGCGTCAACGCGCAGACCCTGACCAACCCGGCCGCCTGCTTCGAGGTGCGCGACCCGCTGGACCTCGCGGTCGTCGCCTCCGCCCTGATGGGCGCCTGCTTCGGCTTCCTGTGGTGGAACACCTCGCCCGCCAAGATCTTCATGGGTGACACCGGCTCGCTGGCCCTCGGCGGCGCGCTCGCCGGACTCGCGATCTGCTCCCGCACGGAGTTCCTGATGGCGCTCCTCGGCGGCCTGTTCGTCCTCATCACGATGTCGGTGGTCATCCAGGTCGGCTCCTTCAAGCTGACAGGGAAGCGCGTCTTCCGGATGGCTCCGCTCCAGCACCACTTCGAACTCAAGGGGTGGTCCGAGGTCCTTGTCGTGGTCCGCTTCTGGATCATCCAGGGCATGTGCGTGATCGTGGGTCTCGGTCTCTTCTACGCGGGATGGGCAGCCGACAAGTGACCTCCTGGCACGGCAAGAACATCACCGTCGCCGGCCTCGGTGTGAGCGGCATCAGTGCCGCCCGCGCCCTGGCCGGCCTCGGCGCCAGGGTGACCGTCGTCGACAGCGGGGACGGTGACGCGCACCGGGCGCGGGCCGCCGAGCTCGCGCGGCAGGGCATCGAGGTCCGCCTCGGCCGCCCGGACGGCGGCACCCCGGCGGGCGAGCTGCTGCCCGAGGGCACCGAGCTGGTGGTCACCTCGCCGGGCTGGAAGCCCGACAGCCCGCTGTTCGAAGCCGCCGCCGCGGCGGGTGTGGACGTCGTGGGCGACGTCGAGATCGCCTGGCTGCTGCGGGGACCCGACGCGGCCCCCTGGCTCGCCATCACCGGGACCAACGGCAAGACCACCACCACCCAGATGCTCGCCTCGATCCTCAAGGCCGCCGGCCTGCGGACCGCGGCCGTCGGGAACATCGGCACGCCGATCATCGACGTGGTGACCGGAGAGGAGACCTACGACGTCCTCGCCGTCGAGCTCTCCAGCTACCAACTGCACTGGGCGCCCTCGGTACGGGCCCACTCCGCGGCCGTCCTGAACCTGGCCCCGGACCACCTCGACTGGCACGGCTCCATGGAGGCGTACGCCGCCGACAAGGGCCGGATCTACGAGGGCAACCAGGTCGCCTGCGTCTACAACGCGGCCGACCGGGCCACCGAGGACCTCGTCGTGCGGGCCGACGTCGAAGAGGGCTGCCGGGCCATCGGCTTCACCCTCGGCGCCCCCGGCCCCTCCATGCTCGGCGTGGTCGACGGCATCCTCGTCGACCGGGCCTTCGTGGAGAACCGGCACAAGAACGCCCAGGAGCTGGCGCACGTCGAGGACGTCAACCCGCCCGCCCCGCACAACATCGCCAACGCGCTCGCCGCCGCGGCGCTCGCCCGCGCCTTCGGCGTGGAGCCGCGCGCGGTCCGCGACGGGCTGCGCGACTTCCGCCCCGACGCGCACCGGGTCGCGCACGTGGACGAGGTGGCCGGGGTCACGTACATCGACGACTCCAAGGCCACCAACACCCACGCGGCCGAGGCCTCCCTCGCGGCCTTCGAGCCGGTCGTCTGGATCGCCGGCGGCCTCGCCAAGGGCGCGACCTTCGACGAACTCGTCCGCAAGTCCGCGAAACGGATGCGCGGCGTGGTGCTGATCGGCGCCGACCGGGCGCTGATCGCCGAGGCGCTGGCGCGACACGCCCCGCAGGTCCCGGTCGTGGACCTCGAGCGGACCGACACTGGGGCGATGCTCGCAGCGGTCCGGGAAGCGGCCCGGCTCGCCGAGCCCGGCGACACGGTTCTGCTGGCACCTGCCTGTGCCTCGATGGACATGTTCGCGAACTACAACAAGCGTGGGGACGCGTTCGCCGACGCGGTGCGCGAACTGGCCGCCGAGCGCGCCTAGGTCCGGTCGATCCAGGGCGGGTTCCCTCCGGCCGGCCGGCTGCTCGCCGCGTACGAGTGGAGGGGATGACAGAGATGCCGGCCAAGCAAGTGCTGCCGGGGCGGCGGCCGTCCGCCGTGAAGACCGTCAGGCCGCGGGGCGGGGGGCGCCTCGCGGGCGGCGGGAAGCGGCCCGCCGGGCGCGGGCCCCTGGACGGGCTGCGGCGTACGCAACAGCAGTTGCGCCGGGCCTGGGACCGGCCGCTCACAGCGTATTACGTGATTTTCGGCAGCTCGCTGCTCATCACCGTGCTCGGTCTGGTGATGGTCTACTCGGCCTCCATGATCAAGGCGCTCCAGCTCGGCCTGGGAGACGCGTACTTCTTCAAGAAGCAGTTCCTCGCCGCCCTGATCGGCACCGGACTGCTGCTGGGCGCCTCCCGGATGCCCGTCAAACTCCACCGGGCGCTGTCCTATCCGGTGCTCGCCGGCACGGTCTTCCTGATGGTCCTGGTCCAGGTCCCCGGGATAGGGGTGGCGATCAACGGCAACCAGAATTGGATCTCCCTTGGCGGTCCGTTCATGCTCCAGCCCAGTGAGTTCGGCAAACTGGCACTGATCCTGTGGGGCGCCGACCTGCTGGCGCGCAAGGGCGACAAGGGGCTGCTGAGCCAGTGGAAGCACCTGCTGGTGCCGCTGGTCCCGGTCGCCTTCGCGCTGCTCGGGCTGATCATGCTCGGCGGGGACATGGGCACCGCGATGATCCTCGGGGCCATCCTGTTCGGCCTGTTGTGGCTGGCCGGGGCGCCCACGCGGATGTTCGCGGGGGTGCTGGCCTTCGCGGGTGCGATCGTCGCGCTGCTCATCAAGACCAGCCCGCACCGTATGGACCGGCTCGCGTGCATCGGTGCGACGGAACCGGGCAGGAACGATCTGTGCTGGCAGGCCGTGCACGGAATCTATGCGCTGGCTTCCGGCGGATGGTTCGGTTCCGGTTTGGGTGCCAGTGTGGAAAAATGGGGGCAACTGCCAGAGGCCCACACCGACTTCATCTTCGCCATCACCGGCGAGGAACTGGGTCTGGCGGGGACGCTGTCGGTGCTCGCCCTGTTCGCGGCCCTAGGCTATGCGGGTATCCGCGTGGCCGGACGCACGGAGGACCCCTTCGTACGGTATGCCGCGGGAGGCGTGACCACCTGGATCACGGCGCAAGCCGTGATCAACATCGGTGCGGTGCTCGGTCTGCTGCCGATCGCCGGGGTCCCGCTCCCGCTGTTCTCCTACGGAGGGTCAGCCCTGCTGCCGACCATGTTCGCGGTCGGACTGCTCATCGCCTTCGCGCGGGAGGAGCCCGCCGCGCGCGCGGCGCTCGCGATGCGGCGGCCGAAGAACGGGCGGCTGCGGGCCGGGCAGAGATGGAAGTCGATGAGACGGCGCGTCAAGAAGCGTCCGTCCGGAGAGCGGTGAATTTCGGTGCATGTCGTACTCGCCGGTGGGGGGACCGCCGGCCACATCGAGCCGGCGCTCGCCCTCGCGGACGCCCTGCGTAGGCAGGACCCTTCCGTGGGCATCACCGCCCTCGGCACGGAACGCGGACTCGAAACCCGCCTGGTGCCGGAGCGCGGCTACGAGCTGGGACTGATCCCCGCCGTACCGCTGCCCCGCAAGCCAACCCCAGAGCTGATCACCGTCCCCGGACGGCTGCGCGGCACGATCAAGGCCGCGGAGGAGATCCTCCTGCGCACCAAGGCCGACTGCGTCGTGGGCTTCGGCGGCTACGTGGCCCTGCCCGGCTACCTCGCCGCCAAGCGGCTCGGGGTGCCGATCATCGTCCACGAGGCCAACGCCCGGCCCGGACTGGCCAATAAGATCGGCTCCCGGTACGCGCACGCCGTCGCGGTCTCCACGCCCGACAGCAAGCTGCGCGGTGCCCGCTACGTCGGCATCCCGCTGCGGCGCTCCATCTCCACCCTCGACCGGGCCGCGGTCCGCCCGGAGGCGCGTGCCGCCTTCGGCCTGGACCCCAACCTGCCGACCCTGCTGGTCTCCGGCGGCTCGCAGGGCGCCCGCCGCCTCAACGAGGTGATCCAGCAGGTCGCGCCGACGCTCCAGCGCTCCGGGATCCAGATCCTGCACGCGGTCGGGCCGAAGAACGAACTGCCGCGTGTCGACAACATGCCCGGGATGCCGCCGTATGTGCCGGTACCGTACGTGGACCGGATGGATCTCGCGTACGCCGCCGCCGACATGATGCTGTGCCGCGCGGGTGCGATGACCGTCGCCGAACTCTCCGCCGTCGGGCTCCCCGCCGCCTACGTCCCGCTGCCGATCGGCAACGGCGAACAGCGGCTCAACGCCCAGCCGGTGGTCAAGGCCGGCGGTGGCCTGCTCGTGGACGACGCGGAACTGACGCCCCAGTGGGTGCTCAGCCAGGTCCTCCCGGTCCTCGCCGACCCGCACCGCCTGTACGAGATGTCCCGCGCCGCCGGTGAGTTCGGGCGCCGGGACGCCGACGAGCTGCTGGTCGCGATGGTGTACGAGGCGATTGCCGCCCAAAGGAACCGCTGAGGCGGGAAGGCACGGACGCAGGAGGCACAGGCGTGGCCGGAGCGACGACCGAGGAACGCGGCAACTCGGGGGCTGCCCGCAAGGGACCCGGCTCCGCCCGGCCACCCAAGCCCCCGAAGCCGTCCAGGAGATCCGGCCCGCGAGGCCCCGGCGGGCAGCGCCCTTCCCTGAAGGGCCTGCGCCGGGGCCCCGTCCTGGTGGTCGCCCTCGCCGCCGCGCTGCTGCTGGCCGCCGGCGGCACCTGGGTGCTCTACGGCTCCTCCTGGCTGCGGATCGAGAAGGTGACCACCAGCGGCACCGAGGTCCTCACCCCGCAACAGGTGCTGACGGCCGCCGCCGTGCCCGTCGGCACGCCCTTGGTGTCCGTGGACACCGGCGAGATCGCGAGCCGGCTCCGCGGCCGCCTGCCCCGCATCGATTCGGTCGATGTGGTGCGGGCCTGGCCGCACGGAATCGGGCTGAAAGTGACGGAACGCAAACCCGTCCTGCTCATCAAAAAGGACGCCGACTTCGTGGAAGTGGACGCTTCGGGTGTGCGATTCGACACTGTGGCGAAAGCACCCGCGGGCGTTCCGGTCCTCGAATTGAACGCCGCGCAGTCCCCGAGCGGCCGCCGCTTCGACGAGGAGCGGCTGCTGCACGAGGCCGTCGGCGTCGCCGGCGGCCTCCCGCAGGCCGTCGCCAAGGAGACCGTGCAGGTCAAGGTTCGGTCGTACGATTCGGTCCTGCTGGAGTTGAGCGGGGGCCGGACCGTGGTCTGGGGGAGCGGCGAACAGGGCGAGGCGAAAGGCCGCGCGCTGACCGCCCTCCTGAAGGCCTCGCCCAAGGCTGACCACTTTGACGTGAGCGTCCCCACCGCACCCTCGGTGTCCGGGAGTTGACGTCGGCTCCAACAGCGAAGCACCCTGGTTGGCCAGCGATACGGGTGATCACATAGGGTGAAAAGAAAAACGGGAGGTTCGGCGTGTTCGTTGAACACGCGCTACTTGTCGACTTAGTGTCCTGTTCGGAAGAGTCCAAGGAACAGACACACCCTTAACCCTAAACTTCAGGGTTAGGGTTCGGGTCGGCGTGTACGGACCGTCCCAATTTCGGCATCAGTCGTCGCAACGCAGGCCCGCGAGGCGGCGACACGTAACTCGAGGCGAGAGGCCTTCGACGTGGCAGCACCGCAGAACTACCTCGCAGTCATCAAGGTCATCGGTGTCGGCGGCGGTGGTGTCAATGCCATCAACCGAATGATCGAGGTCGGTCTCAAGGGCGTCGAGTTCATCGCCATCAACACGGACGCCCAGGCGCTGTTGATGAGCGACGCCGACGTCAAGCTCGACGTCGGCCGCGAACTCACCCGGGGCCTCGGCGCCGGAGCCAACCCGGCCGTCGGTCGCAAGGCGGCAGAGGACCACCGCGAGGAGATCGAGGAGGTCCTCAAGGGGGCCGACATGGTCTTCGTCACCGCCGGTGAAGGCGGCGGCACCGGCACCGGCGGCGCACCCGTCGTCGCCAACATCGCGCGCTCGCTCGGCGCCCTGACGATCGGTGTGGTCACCCGCCCGTTCACCTTCGAGGGCCGGCGCCGCGCGAACCAGGCGGAGGACGGCATCGCCGAGCTCCGCGAAGAGGTCGACACCCTCATCGTCATTCCCAACGACCGACTGCTGTCCATCTCGGACCGCCAGGTCAGCGTGCTCGACGCCTTCAAGTCGGCCGACCAGGTCCTGCTCTCGGGCGTCCAGGGCATCACCGACCTGATCACCACCCCGGGTCTGATCAACCTCGACTTCGCCGACGTCAAGTCCGTGATGTCCGAGGCGGGCTCGGCCCTCATGGGCATCGGCTCGGCCCGCGGCGACGACCGCGCGGTGGCCGCTGCCGAGATGGCGATCTCCTCGCCGCTGCTGGAGGCGTCCATCGACGGCGCCCGCGGCGTGCTGCTCTCCATCTCCGGCGGCTCGGACCTCGGTCTCTTCGAGATCAACGAGGCCGCGCAGCTGGTGAGCGAGGCCGCGCACCCCGAGGCGAACATCATCTTCGGCGCCGTCATCGACGACGCGCTGGGCGACGAAGTACGGGTCACCGTCATCGCGGCCGGCTTCGACGGAGGACAGCCCCCGGCCCGCCGGGACAACGTCATCGGCGCCGCGTCCAAGCGCGAGGAGCCGGCCCCCGCGCCGGTCCGCGCCGCCGACCCGGTCCGCCCGGCGTTCGGCGGACTCGGCTCGGTCACCCCGCGCGAGGAGCCCCCGGCTCCCGTCGAGGCGGCCCCGGCCGAGTCCCCCGCGCCGCAGGTCCCGACGGCCCGGCCGTACCAGGACAGCCCGGCCGAAGAGCTGGATGTCCCGGACTTCTTGAAGTGACGCTGGAGCAGTACAGCGAGAGCGGCGCCCACTTCGCCTTCACCGACCGGTGGGGTGGAGTGAGCGCCGTTCCGTACGAGGAGCTCAATCTCGGCGGCGCGGTCGGAGACGACCCGGCCGCCGTTCGTGCGAACCGGGCCGCCGCGGCGAAGTCCCTGGGCATCGGCCCGGACCGGGTGGTCTGGATGAACCAGGTGCACGGCCGGGACGTGGCCGTGGTGGACGCCCCGTGGGATTCCGCTTCGGACCTTCCCGCTGTGGACGCGCTGGTGACCACCCGTCGGGGGCTCGCCCTCGCGGTCCTCACCGCCGACTGCGCCCCGGTCCTGCTGGCCGACCCCGTCGCCGGTGTCGCGGGAGCCGCCCACGCCGGGCGTCCCGGTCTGGTCGCCGGGGTCGTGACCGCCGCCGTCGAGGCGATGGTCTCGCTCGGGGCCGAACCCGCGCGCATGACCGCCCGTACCGGACCCGCCGTCTGCGGGCACTGCTACGAGGTGCCCGCAGCGATGCGGGACGCGGTCGCCGAGGCGGTGCCGTCCGCTTATGCCGAGACCAGCTGGGGGACTCCGGCCGTGGACGTGGTCGCGGGGGTGCACGCGCAGCTGGCCGAGGCGGGGGTGGTGAACATCCACCGGTCCCCGGTCTGCACACTGGAGTCGCGGGACCACTTCTCGTACCGCCGCGACCGGGTGACCGGGCGGCTCGCCGGATATGTCTGGTTGGACTGATTGATGACGGACCGTAAGGCCGAGCTGGCCGAGAACCTCGCGTGGGTGGAGGAACGCATCTCGTCCGCGTGCGCGGCCGCGGGGCGGGCGCGGGAAGAGGTGACCCTCATCGTGGTCACCAAGACCTACCCGGCGAGCGACGTACGACTGCTGGCGGACCTGGGGGTCCGTCATGTTGCGGAAAACCGCGACCAGGACGCCGCTCCCAAGGCCGCGGCCTGCGCGGATCTGCCGCTCAGCTGGCACTTCGTCGGCCAGTTGCAGACGAACAAAGTCCGTTCCGTGGCGGGATACGCGCATGTGGTGCAGTCGGTCGACCGGCCCAAGCTGGTGACCGCCCTCTCGGCGGCCGCCGGGAGCGCGGGGCGCGAGCTCGGCTGCCTCGTGCAGATCGCGCTCGACGCCGAGTCGGGGGAGCGCGGCACCCGGGGCGGCGCGGCACCCGAACAGCTCGGCGAGTTGGCGGACCTCGTGGCCGCCGCGCCCGGACTGCGGATCGACGGTCTGATGACCGTTGCCCCGCTGGCCGGGCCGTACGCGGGGCGCGAACAGGCGGCCTTCGAGCGACTGGTGGAATTGTCATCCCGCCTGCGCGCGGACCATCCGGCTGCCACGATGGTGTCGGCCGGGATGAGCGCGGACCTGGAACAGGCCGTTGCGGCCGGTGCGACACATGTACGCGTCGGCACTGCGGTACTCGGCGCGAGACCCCGGCTCGGGTAACGTCGCGAAGAAAGTCGGACCACAGCAGAAAATATGGTCATTACCGCTGATGAGCGGGCAGACCACGTGGATCGCGGGCAGTTGGTGACATTCGTGACACGGCGGCACACCTGCGACAGGGCGATCCACCACAGAGCGGAGGACTCAGAGAATGGCCGGCGCGATGCGCAAGATGGCGGTCTACCTCGGCCTCGTGGAGGACGACCGGTACGACAGCCCGGGGTACGACCCCGACGACGAGTTCGAGCCCGAGCCGGAGCCGGAGCGAGAGCGCCGACGACAGCAACCTGCCCCGCACCAAACGCCCGTAACGGACGAACCGGTACGAGTCGTACAGCCCCCGGCGCAGCGGGAACCCATCCCAATCCCGGTAGAAAACGGACGTCCTGCGCGAATCGCCCCCGTGGCATCCATCACACCCGAACGCTCGAACCTGGAGAAGAACGCCCCCGTGATCATGCCCAAGGTCGTCTCCGAGCGGGAGCCGTACCGCATCACGACGCTGCACCCCCGGACCTACAACGAGGCCCGTACCATCGGGGAACACTTCCGTGAGGGCACTCCGGTGATCATGAATCTCACCGAGATGGACGACACGGATGCGAAGCGTCTCGTGGACTTCGCGGCCGGCCTCGTGTTCGGCTTGCACGGCAGCATTGAACGCGTGACACAGAAGGTGTTCCTGCTGTCGCCTGCTAACGTCGATGTCACGGCGGAGGACAAGGCCCGCATCGCGGAGGGCGGGTTCTTCAACCAAAGCTAGACCGATCCGTCAGATACGGGACCGGGAACAGAGCGGGAGCAGGGGAGAGGGAAGCACGGGATGGGCGTCGCACTGCAGGTTGTCTACATCGTGCTGATGTGCTTCCTCATCGTGCTGATCTTCCGACTGGTCATGGACTACGTGTTCCAGTTCGCACGTTCATGGGCACCGGGCAAGGCGATGGTGGTCGTTCTGGAGGCCACCTACACTGTGACCGATCCACCGCTCAAGCTTCTTCGGCGGTTCATTCCGCCGTTGCGTCTCGGGGGCGTGGCACTCGACCTGTCCTTCTTCGTTCTGATGCTCATCGTTTACATCCTCATCAGCTTCGTGAGCACCGCTGCGAGAAGCGTGTGAACGATGAACTTCTCCGCAGGCGCGGGGACAGTCCCGATACGGTCTTGCCGACTGCCGACGACTACGTAGAGGTGAAGAAGACATGCCGCTGACTCCCGAGGACGTGCGGAACAAGCAGTTCACGACCGTCCGCCTCCGAGAAGGCTATGACGAGGACGAGGTCGATGCCTTCCTCGACGAGGTCGAGTCCGAACTGACGCGCCTGCTGCGCGAGAACGAGGACCTGCGCGCCAAGCTGGCTGCCGCCACGCGCGCCGCCGCGCAGAACCAGCAGCAGCAGGGCATGCGCAAGCCGGAACCCCAGGACCAGCGTGGCCCCGGCGCCCCCGTGCCCGCGGCCATATCCGGCCCGCCGCAGCAGCAGCAGCCGCAGATGGGCCCGCCCCAGCTGCCCGGCGGCCCGCCGCAGCTCCCGGCCGGACCCGGTGGACACGGACCGCAGGGTCCGGGCCCGATGGGCGGCCCCATGCAGCACACCATGGGCGGCCAGCAGGGCATGGGTCAGCAGGGCATGGGCCAGCAGGGCATGGGCCAGCAAGGCATGGGTCAGCAGGGCATGGGTCAGCAGGGCATGGGCCAGCCCATGCAGCAGCAGTCCATGGGCGGCCAGAACCCGCTCGGCCAGCCGATGGGCCAGCAGATGCAGCAGATGGGGCAGCAGATGCAGCCCATGGGCCAGCAGATGCACCAGCCCCAGCAGCAGCAGCTCCCGCAGCAGGGCCCCGGTGGTGACAGCGCCGCCCGCGTCCTGTCGCTGGCGCAGCAGACCGCCGACCAGGCGATCGCGGAGGCCCGCTCCGAGGCCAACAAGATCGTCGGCGAGGCCCGTTCGCGCGCCGAGGGCCTGGAGCGGGACGCCCGTGCCAAGGCCGACGCGCTGGAGCGGGACGCGCAGGAGAAGCACCGCGTCGCGATGGGCTCGCTGGAGTCCGCCCGCGCCACGCTGGAGCGCAAGGTCGAGGACCTTCGGGGCTTCGAGCGTGAGTACCGTACGCGCCTCAAGTCCTACCTGGAGTCGCAGCTGCGCCAGCTCGAGACCCAGGCCGACGACTCCCTGGCCCCGCCGCGCAACCCCGCCGGTCCCGCGCTGCCGCCGTCGCCGTCGCCTTCGATGGCTCCGGCCGGTGCGATGGGGCACTCCATGGGTGGCCCGTCGATGGGCGGCCCGTCCCCCATGGGCGGTCCCTCCCCGATGGCCCCGTCCTACGGTGGTCAGCAGCAGATGTCCCCGGCGATGACGCAGCCGATGGCTCCGGTGCGGCCGGCTGCTCCGCAGCCGATGCAGCAGGCGCCGTCTCCCATGCGGGGCTTCCTGATCGACGAGGACGACAACTAAGCGCCGCCGCCGCGTCTGTCGGCAGTCTCACGGGCCGGGCCCGGTTCCCCTCAGGGGGCAACCGGGCCCGGCCCGTTTTCGCGCGCGGTGCCGCTGCCGGGGCTCCGCCCCCGCGCCCCGCGCCTCAACCGCCGGCGGGGCTGGAGATCGGGGCTCCTGCCCCGGACCCCGCGTCTCAGGCGTCGGCGGGGTTGGAGATCGGGGATCCGCCCCTGCGCCCCGCGTCTCGAACGTCGGCGGGGCTGGATTTGGGCTGATGCGGCCTCTCGGCCCCGCCGGCCCTCGAAAACGCGAAGCGGCCCGTACCCCCGGCGGGGATACGGGCCGCTGCGGTGGGGCTAGGCCTTGCGGAGGCGGAAGGTCAGGGACAGGGACTCGTCCGTGAAGGGGTCGCCGAAGGCGGCGTCCGCCTCGCCCGACGCGTAGTCCGTCGACAGGACCTCGTCCGCGATGAGCGCCGCGTGGTCCGTCAGGGCCGTCACGACCTCCGGGTCCGACGAGGACCAGCGCAGGGCGATACGGTCCGCCACGTCGAGACCGGAGTTCTTGCGGGCCTCCTGGATCAGGCGGATCGCGTCACGGGCCAGGCCCGCCAGCCGCAGCTCCGGGGTGATCTCCAGGTCCAGGGCCACCGTCGCGCCGGAGTCGGACGCCACCGACCACCCCTCGCGCGGGGTCTCCGTGATGATGACCTCCTCCGGGGTCAGGGCGACCGGCGAGCCGTTCACCTCGACCTCGGCGGAGCCGGACCGCAGGGCCAGCGACAGGGCCGCCGCGTCGGCCGCGGCCACCGCCTTCGCGACGTCCTGCACGCCCTTGCCGAAGCGCTTGCCCAGCGCGCGGAAGTTCGCCTTGGCCGTCGTGTCCACCAGTGAACCGCCGACCTCGGACAGGGAGGCCAGGGAGGAGACGTTCAGCTCCTCCGTGATCTGGGAGTGCAGCTCCGGGGAGAGGGTCTCGAAGCCCGAGACCGCCACCAGCGCCCGCGACAGCGGCTGGCGGGTCTTGACGCCCGACTCCGCACGCGTCGCCCGGCCCAGCTCCACGAGGCGGCGTACCAGCAGCATCTGCTGCGAGAGGACCGGGTCCACCAGCGCGGCGTCCGCCACCGGCCACGTCGACAGGTGCACCGACTCCGGCGCGTCCGGGGTGACCGGGACGATCATGTCCTGCCAGACCCGCTCCGTGATGAAGGGGGTCAGCGGGGCCATCAGCCGGGTGACCGTCTCGACCACGTCGTGCAGGGTGCGCAGCGCGGCGGCGTCGCCCTGCCAGAAGCGGCGGCGCGAGCGGCGGACGTACCAGTTGGAGAGGTCGTCGACGAACGCGGACAGCAGCTTGCCGGCGCGCTGGGTGTCGTACGCCTCCATCGCCTCCGTGACCTCGGCCGTGAGGGTGTGGAGTTCGGAGAGCAGCCAGCGGTCCAGGACCGTGCGGTCCGCCGGGGCCGGGTCCGAGGCGGACGGCGCCCAGTTCGACGTACGGGCGTACAGGGCCTGGAAGGCGACCGTGTTCCAGTAGGTCAGGAGGGTCTTGCGGACCACCTCCTGGATCGTGCCGTGGCCCACGCGCCGCGCCGCCCACGGGGAGCCGCCGGCCGCCATGAACCACCGCACCGCGTCCGCGCCGTGCTGGTCCATGAGCGGGATCGGCTGGAGGATGTTGCCCAGGTGCTTGGACATCTTGCGGCCGTCCTCGGCGAGGATGTGGCCGAGGCAGACCACGTTCTCGTAGGAGGACTTGTCGAAGACGAGGGTGCCGACCGCCATCAGGGTGTAGAACCACCCGCGCGTCTGGTCGATGGCCTCCGAGATGAACTGCGCCGGGTAGCGCTTCTCGAAGATCTCCTTGTTCTTGTACGGGTAGCCCCACTGCGCGAACGGCATCGACCCCGAGTCGTACCAGGCGTCGATGACCTCCGGCACGCGGACGGCGGTCAGGGAGCAGCCCTCCGCCGTACAGGGGAAGGTGACGTCGTCGATGTACGGGCGGTGCGGGTCCAGGTTCGACTGGTCGGTGCCCGACAGCTCGGTCAGCTCGGCGCGGGAGCCGACGCAGGTGAGGTGGTTCTCCTCGCAGCGCCAGATCGGCAGCGGGGTGCCCCAGTAGCGGTTGCGGGACAGCGCCCAGTCGATGTTGTTGTTCAGCCAGTCGCCGAAGCGGCCCTGCTTGACCGAGTCCGGGAACCAGTTCGTCTTCTCGTTCTCCCGCAGCATCGCGTCCTTGACGGCGGTGGTGCGGATGTACCAGGACGGCTGCGCGTAGTACAGCAGCGCCGTGTGGCAGCGCCAGCAGTGCGGGTAGCTGTGCTCGTAGGCGATGTGCTTGAAGAGCAGGCCGCGCGCGTCGAGGTCGGCGGTCAGCTTCTCGTCGGCCTTCTTGAAGAAGACGCCGCCGACCAGCGGGACCTCCTCCTCGAAGGTGCCGTCCGGGCGGACCGGGTTCACGACCGGCAGGCCGTACGCGCGGCAGACCGCGAGGTCGTCGGCGCCGAAGGCGGGGGACTGGTGGACCAGACCGGTGCCGTCCTCGGTCGTGACGTACTCGGCGTTCACGACGTAGTGGGCGGGCGCCGGGAATTCGACCAGGCCGAAGGGGCGCTCGTACGTCCAGCGCTCCATCTCCTTGCCCGTGAAGGACTCGCCGGTGGCCTCCCAGCCCTCGCCGAGGGCCTTCTCCAGCAGCGGCTGGGCGACGACGAGCTTCTCGGAGTCCTCGTCGCCGGCACGGCGCGCGACGACGTAGGTGACGTCCGGGTGCGCGGCGACGGCGGTGTTGGAGACCAGGGTCCAGGGGGTCGTCGTCCAGACCAGCAGCGCCGCCTCGCCCGCGAGCGGGCCGGAGGTCAGCGGGAAGCGGACGAAGACCGAGGGGTCCACGACCGTCTCGTAGCCCTGGGCCAGCTCGTGGTCCGAGAGGCCGGTGCCGCAGCGGGGGCACCAGGGGGCGACGCGGTGGTCCTGGGTGAGCAGGCCCTTGTTGAAGATCTCCTTGAGCGACCACCACACGGACTCGACGTAGTCGGGGTCCATCGTGCGGTACGCGTCGTCCAGGTCGACCCAGTAGCCCATCCGGGTCGTGAGCTCGGTGAACGCGTCGGTGTGGCGGGTCACGGACTCGCGGCACTTGGCGTTGAACTCGGCGATGCCGTACGCCTCGATGTCCTGCTTGCCGTTGAAGCCGAGCTCCTTCTCGACGGCGAGCTCGACGGGCAGGCCGTGGCAGTCCCAGCCGGCCTTGCGGGCCACGTGGTAGCCGCGCATGGTGCGGAAGCGGGGGAAGACGTCCTTGAAGACCCGGGCCTCGATGTGGTGCGCGCCGGGCATGCCGTTCGCGGTGGGCGGGCCCTCGTAGAAGACCCACTCGGGGCGGCCCTCGGACTGCTCCAGGGTCTTGGCGAAGGTCTTGCTCTCGCGCCAGAAGTCGAGGACGGCGTGCTCGAGGGCAGGCAGGTCGACCTGGGCGGGTACCGGGCGGTACTGGGGCGGTGTGGTCATGAGGCTGAACTCTTCCTCCGGCGGGGTGTCACTTCCGTCCGGAGGGACGAGAGCTTGGCTGCTCCCGCGGTACCACCCTCCTTGGCCTCCGGACGGGTCCGGTGGCCCCCTCATTGGGGTGCGAGCCGGTTCTACTCGCCGTACGGGGATCCGGGCGGGATCCGTACGGCTTTCTTCCGGCGGCTCAGGGGTGATCCTTCACATCGCGCTCGCCCCCGGGCTCTCACCGTCCCCGGGTCGCTCCTGGCTGCGTCCGACGCTACTCGTCCCCGTCCATGCCTTTCGCTGGGCCCAGTGTACGGGCCCAGGGCGTGCTCGGCAGACCGGTTTACGGGGCGTGGCGCCGGGGGCGGGGGAGGGCGTCGGCGTGACCCGAATGGGCCGATGCGCCGGTCCGGAGCCTCGTGGGGCGCAAGGGGCGGATTACCGGGGCTCCGGATGGGCACAACGGATGCAGGTTGACCTCGATGGACGCGTGCCCCGTTGCCGCGGGGCTGGAGCCGATTTATCGTTCCGGCACGATTCGCGAGCAAAGATCACAGTATGTGAAGGGGCCGCGGCCATGGTGGCGAAGAAGACCGCCGGGAGTACTAGTACTGCCAAGAAGGCCGCCGGGAAGGCGACGGAGGCCGAGGAGAGGGCTCCGGCCGGGAAGGCCACCGCTGCCGCCGGGACGGCGCCCGCGAAGAAGGCTGCTGTGAAGGCGCCCGCAAAGGCACCTGCGAAGAAGGCGGCCGCCAAGAAGGCGCCCGCCAAGAAGGCCGTCGCGAAGAAGGCGCCCGCCAAGAAGGCGACCGCCGTCAAGAAGACGGCCGCGAAGAAGGCCACGGCCAAGCCGGCCGGGGCCGAGGGGGCGGCGCACGCCGCGCTAGAGACGGGAGCCCGCACAGTGGTCGCCAAGAAGAGCACCGGCACGGCCAGGAAAACCGCCGCGGCCGCCACCAGCGGGCTGCCCAAGGCGCGCGGCACGGCCGCTCGAACGCCCGGCGAGCTCGCCGTACGGCCCGGGGAGGACCCGTGGACGCAAGGAGAGGTCGACGAGGCCCGCAGCGAGCTGACGAGCGAGGTGCTGCGGCTGCGCGCCGAGCTCGACGCCTCCGAGGTGGCCATCTCCGGCCTGATGAGGGACTCGGGCGACGGCGCGGGCGACGACCAGGCCGACACGGGCACCAAGAACATCACCCGGGAGTCCGAACTGGCGCTCGCGGCGAACGCCACCTCGATGCTGGAGCAGACCGAGCGGGCCCTGGAACGGCTGGAGGCGGGCACGTACGGCATCTGCGAGAACTGCGGCAAGCCCATCGGCAAGGCCAGGATGCAGGCCTTCCCGCGGGCGACGCTGTGCGTGGACTGCAAACAGAAGCAAGAGCGGCGGCACTGAGGCGGGCGGGCGGGCGGGCGGGCGGCCGGGCGGGCGGCGCGCGCCCTGACGTACTCTCCTCTCGTCAGCCTGGTTCGAGCTAGTTCGAGGGACTCACGTGACAGAGGCGGAGCGCATCATCGGTACGCCGGAGGTCGGGGACGACGACGCCCAGCCCGCGTCCGCCGAGCCCAAGGGGCGGCGGCGGATCGTGGCCCTGCTCGTCGTGGCGGTGCTCGCGTACCTGCTCGACCTCGGCAGCAAGATGCTGGTCGTCGCGAAGCTGGAGCACGAACAGCCGATCGAGATCGCCGGGACGCTCCTGAAGTTCGAGTTCGTCCGCAACCCGGGCGCCGCCTTCGGCTTCGGCGAGGCCTTCACGATCATCTTCACCTGTATCGCGGCCACCGTGATCGTGGTGATCGTCCGGCTGGCCCGCAAGCTGTACAGCCTGCCGTGGGCCATCGCGCTGGGCCTGCTGCTGGGTGGTGCGCTGGGCAACCTGACCGACCGGATCTTCCGCTCGCCGGGCGTGTTCCGCGGGGCGGTGGTCGACTTCATCGCGCCCGCCCACTTCGCGGTCTTCAACCTCGCTGACTCGGCGATCGTGTGCGGCGGGATCCTGATCGTCCTGCTGTCGTTCAAGGGTCTGGACCCGGACGGCACGGTCCACAAGGACTGATCGCGGGGCTGCCGCAGGGCGGCCGCGGGCCGGGCGCGGGGCGCTCGCGGGAATGCCCGTCGGCCGAGTCCTGCATACTCGACAGGTGAGTACGATTCCCGAGATCCGCACCCTGCCCGTTCCCGATGGCCTCGAGGGCGAGCGCGTTGACGCCGCCATCGCCCGTATGTTCGGTTTCTCCCGGACGAAGGCGGCCGAACTCGCGGCCGCGGGGAAGGTGGCGGTCGACGGCAGCGTCGTCGGGAAGTCCGAGCGCGTGCACGGTGGCGCCTGGCTCGAAGTCGAGATGCCCGCGCCGCCGCGGCCCGTCGAGATCGTGGCCGAGCCCGTGCCCGGCATGGAGATCGTCCATGACGACGACGACATCGTCGTCATCATGAAGCCGGTGGGCGTCGCCGCCCACCCGAGCCCCGGCTGGACCGGCACCACCGTGATCGGCGGCCTCGCCGCCGCCGGCTACCGGATCTCCACCTCCGGCGCGGCCGAACGCCAGGGCATCGTGCACCGCCTCGACGTCGGGACCTCCGGTCTGATGGCGGTCGCGAAGTCGGAGCGCGCGTACACCTCGCTGAAGAACCAGTTCCGCGAGCGGATCGTGGACAAGCGCTACCACGCGCTGGTGCAGGGGCACCCGGACCCGATGAGCGGCACGATCGACGCGCCGATCGGGCGGCACCCCACCGCCGACTACAAGTGGGCCGTGACCCAGGAGGGCAAGCCCTCCGTCACCCACTACGACCTGATCGAGGCCTTCCGGGCCGCCTCGCTGCTGGACATCAAGCTGGAGACCGGTCGCACGCACCAGATCCGCGTGCACATGGCCGCGCACCGGCACCCCTGCGTCGGCGACCTGACGTACGGGGCCGACCCGACGGTGGCGAAGCGGCTGGGGCTGACCCGGCAGTGGCTGCACGCCGTGCGGCTGGGCTTCGAGCACCCGTCGGACGGGCAGTGGGTGGAGTTCGAGAGCACGTACCCGGCGGACCTGCAGCGCGCGCTGGACGTGATCCGGGCGGAGAGCGAGTGACCTCGCCGGTCGAGGTCCGGGTGGCTGTCGGCGAGACCGACACGGCGGCTTGCTTCGAGGTGCGGACCGAGGTGTTCGTGGTCGAGCAGTCCGTGCCGGCGTCGATCGAGTACGACGCGTACGACGCGGGCGCGGTGCACGTACTGGCCGTGGGGCCGGACGGGGTCGCGCTGGGTACGGGGCGGCTGCTGCACGGGGCCGCTGCGCTGGGCAAGACGGGCGACCTCGCGGTCGGCTCGCTGGGGCGGCTGGCGGTACGCAAGGCCGCGCGCGGGCTCGGTGTGGGGGTCGCGCTGGTCCGGGCGCTCGAGGCGGAGGCCGCGGAGCGGGGGCTTTGCGCGGTCGAGCTGGGGGCGCAGACGCATGCGCTCGGCTTCTACGAGCGGCTGGGGTACGTGGCCTACGGCCCCGAGTTCCAGGACGCGGGCATCCCGCACCGCGCCATGCGCCGCCCCCTGCCGTAGCCCGGCCGGACACCCGGGGCTCCGCCCCGGACCCCGCGCCTCAAACGCCGGCGGGGCTGGTTGTGAGGCGGCATCAGTCAAGATCCAGCCC
>NZ_JBHWVM010000008.1:107997-136206 GCF_042736805.1 Streptomyces sp. NPDC060031 | reverse complement strand
CGCGGCGTCCGGTGCGGTGCGTCGCAAGGCGGAGGGCCACGGCTCGTACTGGACGTACTTGCGTGGTCCGACAACGCGGCGAGGTGCCGTGCCGGGCGTCGTGAGGCGGTGGACACCTCCGGTCAGGGCACTAGGAGCGGGCGGCGGCCTCGTCGGCCAGGGCCGTCAGGTCGGCGATGGCCATCGCGCCCGGCGGAAGGGACTCGCGGGCGAAGATGTTGGCCGCGTGCCGCAGCACGTCGTTGACCGGCGTCGCCACCCCGTGCAGCCGGCCCAGCAGGGAGATCTCCCCGTTGAGATAGTCGGCCTCGATCGAGCCCGTAGCCCGGTACAGGGACTGCCAGGAGGACCCGCCCCGAATCCCCGGCGGCAGCTCGACCTTGCCGCCCCGGGCCGCCGCCTGCTCGGCTTCGGAGGCGTAGGCGATCCCGGCCGCCTCGAACGCGGCCTTGCCCTCCCGGACCGCCCGCAGCAGCAGCGCCGCCTTCGCCGGGTCGGGCTCCGGGCCGGTGGTCGCCTGGATCGCGTTGCTCAGGTTGCCCAGCAGCTTCGCGTACTTCCACCGCATCACGTCCTCGACCACCGGCGCCTCGAACCCGGCCTTCTCCAGGTCGGCCGCGATGCTCCGGGCCCGCGCGTCGGCGCCCCCGGCGGCCAGCCCGATGTGCAGGATCCCCGTCAGCGGAGCGCACCTCGCGCAGATCACCCCCGGCTCCAGGAAGTCCGCCGGGAGCCACACGCACACCCCGTACACGCGGGCGAACCGGCGCAGGGCCAGCCGTTCGCTCTCCACACCGTTCTGCGCGCACAGCACCGGCAGCCGCTGCGCGGCCGTGCCGCCGCCCGCGACCTCCGCGTCACCCCACGCGTCGAGCGCGGCGAGGGCGTCCTGGGTCTTGACCGCGAGCAACAGCACGTCGTCGGGGCGCAGTTCCCCCAGCTCCGCCGGGTCGCCGACCACGGGCAGCCGGTGTACGGCCGTTCCGTGCGCGGTCGTGAGCCGCAGCCCGTCCGCGCGCAGGGCCTGCGCGTGCGCGCCCCGCGCGACGAGGACGACCTCGGCGCCCGCCTCCGTGAGCCGTCCGCCGATGGCCGCGCCGATCGCCCCGGCACCGATGATGATGTAACGCATACCCAGGAGCCTGGCACATCCGCGACCCCGGGCCACCATCGGGCCATGGCTGATCCGGACGAGATGCACCCCCTCGGCGGAGACCTTCCCGTACGGGGAGCGCCCTCCGCCTCACCGCACGGAAAGGACGCTGCTGGGCGCGCCCGGTCCCCCTAGGGGGTCGGGCACACCTGCCAGGCGAGGTGGTAGAGGGTGCTGACGCTGGCGTCCGTGGAGTCCATGGCCATGAAGCTGGTGACCGTCGGGCCGGACGTGCCCGCATTCACGCGCAGTTCGGTATTGATGTTGAAGTTGCGTTTTTCTCCGCACGGCGCCCAGACCAGATCGGCGTATTCCGTCTTGTCGGTCGACTGCCAGTTGTCGTTCAGCGGCCCGTTGAACTGGTGGGTCCGCTGGGAAGTCTGGGGCATTCCCTGGAAATAGTAGTTCGCCCGTTCCTGTCCCGACGCTCCCGGCTGGAGAAATGCGAATCCGCGGTAGTCGGCCTGCACGATGGCGTAGGTGAAGCCCGAGGGTACGTGAACGCGGAGATTGAGCTGGCAGTTCTTGCGGAACGCGGTGGGCGGGGCGCCGGGGCCGACCTGCGCGAGGTATTCACTGTAGGTGACCGTGAAGGCGGTGTTGTCCGGGGCGACGGCCACCTGGGCGGTGCCTTCCCGGCAGCCGGATCCGTTCACGGTGGCGAGTTCGATCACGATCTTGTCCGGCGGCACGGTGATCAGCGGGCCGTGGCCGACGGCTCCGGCCGGCGTCGCCGTGGCGACCAGGGCGGCGGCCGCACAGGCGGTGAGCAGGGTGCGGGACAGGGAATGGGACAGGGAAAGGGACATCGTTGTCACTCCTGACCATGAGTCGGGTTCCTGCGCTCACGCGGTGTCAGACTGCGGCGCATTCCTTCCACGCGAAGTGGTAGACCGTGCTGACGCTGCCGTCCGTCGAGTCCATGCTCATGAAGCTCAGGGCCTGCGGGTTCGACGTCCCCGCGTAGACGCGCAGTTCGGTGTTGACGTTGAGGTTGCGCTCCTCGCCGCACGGCGCCCAGACCAGCTCGGCGTACTGCGTCTCGTCGCTCGCCTGCCAGTTGTCCGTGTACGGGCCGTTGAACTGGTGGGTCGTGCGGGCCGTCTGCGCGGCGCCCTGGAAGTAGTAGTTCGCGCGCTCCTGGCCGAAGGCCCCGCGCTGGAGGTGCGCGAAGCCCCTGTAGTCGGCGCGGGCGATGGCGTAGGTGAACCCCTGGGGCACGTGGATCCGCAGGGCGAGCTGGCAGTTCTTGCGGAACTCGGTCCCGCCCGCGCCGGCTCCCGCCTGGGCCAGGTAATTGCTGTACGTGACGGTGAAAGCGGTGTTGTCGGAGGCCGCGGCCACGTCCGCGGTCCCCTGCGGGCACCCCGAGCCGTTGATTCCGACCACGTCGACCGTAATTCTCCCGGGCGGGATGTACGCGGCATCGGCCTGCGCGGGTGCGGCCACGGCCGATAACGCCGTCACCGCCGCACCGGCGATCAGTCTGCGGAGCAACATCGCCTTTTCTCCATTCGTGCGGAACGGCCTGCGAATTGAACATGCACATGCCATCACGAAGGGGCGGGGGCGGGGAAGGACGCGATACGGCCAACAGCCCCCGGCCGAATTCCCTGGCCGATTCCCGCAAGGCCCGTACCCTCCCGGCCGCCCCCTCATCAGGCCGCTCCCGCCCCGGCCGCCCGCCGCCGGCCGCCCGCGGGCCGGAAGAATGACCAGAACGCGGGTCGCTCAGGCCCGCGTCAGCTCGACGAGCTTGGCGACGGTGTTCCAGTTGCGGGTGGTCGCGTCGATGCCCTTGACGACGGCGGGCCTGGCGAGGGCCTCGGCCAGTTTCGAGCGGCCGAGCCCCTGCGGGGCGAAGAGGTACAGGACGCGGTCGCCCAGGCGGAACTCCTCCGGGAGGAAGTCCGCCGCCGCGAGGGCGGCGAAGCGGTCCGCGGCGGGCTGTTCGGAGAAGAACGTGGCGTGGAGCTGCCTGCCCTCCAGTTCGGCGGCGGGGAAGGGGCAGGCGTCGGCGACGGCGCGCAGGTGGTCCCCGTCCACCACCAGGCACGCCACCCGGAAGCCGAAGTGCGCCTCGATGGCCGCCTCCAGCTCCCGGGCCAGGTCCTTCGGGTCCTTCTGCGCGGCGCTGAAGACGGCGTTGCCGCTCTGCAGGTACGTCTGCACGTCACCGTGGCCGAGGCCCTCCAGTACGGAGCGCAGCTCCGCCATCGGGACCTTCTTGTGGCCGCCGACGTTGATCCCGCGCAGCAGCGCGGCGTATTTCCTGGTCCCGGCTTTCTTCGTCATGGCCGCACCCTAGGTGGCGGCTATGACAGTTCCGCCTCGATGAGGTCGGCGGCCCGGCGCGTGCCGCCCTCGGCGGCCGTCCGGGCGCGCAGGGCCGCGCAGCGGGCGGCAGTCCCGGGGTCGGCCACGAGTTCCAGGACCGCCGCCCGCAGGGTCGCCGCGTCGGCCCGGTCCATCGGGACGTGCCGGGCCACGCCGAGCGAGACCAGCATGTCGGCGTTGCCGAACTGGTCGACGGCCTGCGGGACGGCGACCACCGGGGTACCGGTGGCCAGCCCCTCCTGGCTGCCGCCGGCGCCCGCGTGCGTGATGAACGCGTCCGCCTGGCCGAGGACGTCCAGTTGGGGAACCCAGCGGTGGACCTCGACGTTGGCGGGGATCGGGCCCAGCTCGGCCTCGTCCGTGAAGCTGCCGATCTGCCGGACGACGTACCGGTCGGGGAGGTCCTCGAAGGCCTCCATGCAGGCCCGGCAGAAGGCGGGCTGCTTGGTGCAGGTGGAGCCGAGCGAAACCAGCAGCACTTTCGCGGGGATCAGGACGATGCTGCGGCGCGGGCGGGACCGGAAGCGGTCGACGTCGTCGCCGAGGCCGTTCTCGGTGAGCCAGGCGGCGAAGGCCGCGTAGTGCGCCTGCCCGCGCTCGGACGCCTTCAGCTCGGCGAACATCGGCTCGGCAGCCCCCTCCTCGTACCCCTCCCAGGCCACCAGGTTCGGGGACAGGGATACGGCGGGCACGCCCCAGCGGTGGGCGAGCACGGGGGCCGGGTAGGAGGTCCGGGGACCACCTCAGCGCTGGTACCGGGCCAGCACCCGGTTGCCGTCCCTGACCAGGCGTTCCTCCAGTTCATCGAGACCAATGGCCCCGCTGTAGAACTCCTGGAACGCCGGGGTCGCCACCTTGTCCTTCCACTCCGGATAGCCGCGCACCGACTGGGCCGGCGCCGGGCGCAGCCGGCCGGCCAGGGCCGCGCCGGTCGCCCAGCCCAGCTCCGGGGTGCGCAGGGCGGGGTCGGCGAGGGCCTGCGTCCCGGTGGGCAGCATCCAGTCGCCGCGGGCGAGGCGGACCATGTTCGCGGGGCGCAGCAGGAAGTCGATGAAGGCGGCGGCCTCCTTCTTGTACGGGCTGTCCCGCGCGATCGAGAGGGTCTGCGGGCTCACTCCCTGGGCCGTGCCGTCCGCGCCCGCCGGCGGCGGCAGCACCTGCCAGGCGAAGCCGGGCGGGGCCTGCCGGACGATCTGCTGACGGTAGGAGAACCCGAGCGGCACCATCGCGTACTTGCCGCCGAAGAAGCCGGGCAGCGTGTCGGAACCCCCCATCCCGAGGGTCGCGCGCGAGGCGCTGTGGTCGGTGTCGACCTGGGCCCGGATCGTCTCCGGGACGACCGCGTCTCCTTCGGCCCAGCGGATCTCGGCCTTCCCGCCCGGCTCGCGCACGAAGAGCCGGCCGCCCGCGGACAGGCCGAGGTTGAGGGTGGCGGAGACGGGGTCCTTGAGCGGCCAGGCCACCCCGTACCGCCCCTCGGCGGTGAGCTGTTTCGCGGCCGCGCGGAACTCCGCCCAGCTCCAGGGGGCTTCGGGGGTCGGGATGCGGACGCCGGAGGCGCGCAGCAGCCCGGTGTTGGCCATCAGCACCCGGGGCTCTTGGAGGAAGGGGACCCCGTACACCCCGCCGGCCACGGTGGTGGACTCCCAGCTGCCGGCCGGGATGTCGGACGTGAGCCGGTCGGAGAGCAGCGGCCGCAGGTCGGCGAGGTAGCCGCCGTACGCGAAGTCGGCCAGGTCGTCGGAGGCGTCGTGGATGACGTCGGGGGCCTCGCCGCCCTCGAATGAGGTCAGCAGCTGGTCGTGGACGCTGTTCCAGCTGCCCTGTACGTACTGGACCTGGATGTCGGGGTGGGCTGCGTTCCATTCGGCGACCAGGGCCTTGTTGGCGTCGACGGACTCCTTCTGCCAGGCGAGCGACTGGAACCGGATCCTGATCTTCCCGTCAGCACCGGTACGGGCGGACCCGCCATCGGAGCAGCCGGCCACGAGCAGGAGCACCCCGGCGACGGAGGCCGCCAGCGCCTGGCGGAAGCACGCCATCAGCTCTTCACCGCCCCGGCCAGCATGCCGCCGGCGATCCGTTTCTGGATGACCGAGAAGATCACCAGCGAGGGCAGGGTGGCGAGGAACGCGGCCGCGGCGAGCGGCCCCAGGTCGGCGGCGCCCTCCGCGCCCAGGAAGTGGGTCAGGACGACCGGCAGGGTCTGCCGGTCCGGGGACTTGAGGAGGACGAGGGCGAAGAAGAACTCGTTCCACGCGGTGATGAACGAGAAGAGCGCGGTGGCCACGATCCCCGGCGCCAGCAGCGGCGCCACGACCGAGACGAGCGTGCGCAGCCGCCCGGCCCCGTCCATCGCCGCCGCCTCCTCCAGCTCCCGCGGCACGGCCCGGACGTACCCGGTCAGCATCCACAGCGCGAACGGCAGCGACCAGACGACGTAGACGAGGATCAGCCCGGGTACCGAGTTGATCAGGTGCAGGTTCTTGAGCACCAGGAACAGCGGAATGATCACCAGTACGAAGGGGAAGGCCTGGCTGACCACGACCCAGCCGGTGGCGGCGGTGGACAGCCTGCCCCGGCGGCGGGCCAGCACGAAGGCCGTCGGGGTGGCCAGCGCCACCGCCACCATGGCCGCGCACACGGCGGCGACCAGGCTGTTCAGGGCGGCGTGCAGCAGCGGCTGTTCGGCGAAGGCCTGGCGGAAGTTGCCGAGGGTCGGGTCCTTCGGGATCCAGGTGGGGTGCAGGCTGCTCAGCTCGCGCGGCGGTTTGAAGGCCGTCGAGACCAGCCAGAGGAAGGGGAAGGCGAGGAAGACGAGGTAGGCGGCGAGCGCCAGGTACTGGGCGGCGCGCGCGGGGCGCCCGGTCCGGGTGTTCACTGCTCGTCCCCTCCCTTCAGCCGGCCGGCGAGGTACACCGCGAGCAGGACCGAGATCACCGCGACCATCACGCAGCCCATGGCGGCGGCGTAGCCGAACTGGCCGTAGCGGAAGGCCTCCTCGTACGCGAACAGCATGGGCAGCCGGGTGCGGCCGCCGGGCCCGCCGCCGGTCAGCACGTAGACCAGGGCGAAGGAATTGAAGTTCCAGATGAAGTTCAGGGCGGTGACGGACAGCGCGACCGGTCTGATCGCGGGCCAGGTCACGGTCAGGAAGCGGCGCCAGGCCCCGGCCCCGTCGAGGGCCGCGGCCTCGTGGAGTTCGTGCGGCGCGTTCTGCAGGCCGGCGAGCAGGGCGACGGTTGTCTGCGGCATGCCGGCCCAGACGCCGACGAGGATGACGGCGGGCAGGGCGGTGGCCGGGCCGCTCAGCCAGTCGGTGTCCCCGCCGAGGCCGAGGCCGGACAGCGTCTCGTTGAGGACCCCCGCGTCGGGGTGGTAGACGAGCCGCCACATGACGGCGACGACCACCTCGGGCATGGCCCAGGGGATGATCGCGAGGGCCCGGGCCAGGCCGCGCAGGCGCAGGTTCGAGTTGAGCAGGAGGGCGAGGCCCAGCGCGAGCAGGAACTGCGGCACGGTGACGCCGATGGCCCACAGCAGGCCGATCCGGAAGGACTCCCAGAAGAGCCGGTCGTGCAGAAGGTCCTGGAAGTTGAGGACGCCGACCCACTGGGTGGGGGAGGTGCGGCCGGACTGGGAGTCGGTGAACGCGAGGGCTATGCCGTAGAGGAGCGGGCCGACGCTGAGCAGGAGGATCGGGACGAGCGCGGGCAGGACGAGGAACCAGGCCCCGTGATCGGCGTGCGCGGGGCGGCTCCCGCCCCTGCGGTCGGGCCGGCGGCGCGTACCGCTGTCGCCCTTGCGGTCGGTCCGGCGGGGGCGCGCCGGGTCCGTGACGGCCGAGGTCACTTTTCACCGCCTTCCGGGTGGATCATCCGGATCCGCCTCGGTCATCGTGCGCAGGGCCTGATGGCGCGTCAAGACACCGCACACCGGGATGCGAGACTTGGCGGATTCACGACGAACCGGCGAAGGACGAGACGAACGGCATGGACGAGGCGCGGGCCAGGGACGTACTGACGGCGGCGGGTCTGGGCGGCGAGGCCGCGCTGCTGGCCTTCGGCGAGAACGCCGTCTTCGGCGTCGGCGACCTCGTGGCGAAGGTGGGCCGGGAGGAATCCCTGCTGCCCCGAGCCGAGCGGGAGCTCGCCGTGGCGGGCTGGCTCGCCGAGTCGGGCGTACGGGCCGTCCGCGCGGCCGAGCCGGAGCCGCGGCTGGTGGACGGGCACCCGGTGACCCTGTGGCACCGGCTCCCGGACGCGGTCCGCCCGGCGGGCCCCGAGGACCTCGCGGCACTGCTGCGGCAGATCCACGCGCTGTCCGCGACGCCCTTCACGCTGCCCCGGCGCGACCTGCTGGGCGGGGTCGAGCGCTGGCTCCGTCTGGCCGGCGATGCCATCGACCCCGCGGACGCCGCATACCTGCGGGCCCGGCGCGACGGCTACGCCGGCGAGGTCGCCGCCCTCACCCCGCACCTGCCCCCGGGCCCGATCCACGGCGACGCGCTGCCCCGCAACGTCCATGTCGGCCCGGACGGCCCGGTCCTGGTCGACCTGGAGACGGTCTCCGCCGACCTGCGGGAGCACGATCTGGTCGTGATGGCCCTCGCCCGCGACCGCTACGGCCTGCCCGCCGAGGACTACGAGGCCTTCGCGACGGCGTACGGCTGGGACGTCCGCGAGTGGGACGGCTGCCCCGTCCTGCGCGGCGCCCGCGAGACGGCGAGCTGCGCCTGGGTCTCCCAGCACGCCCCCACCAACCCGAGCGCCCTGGCCGAATTCCGCCGCCGCGTCGCGTCCCTGCGCACCGGCGACCGCGAGATGCGCTGGCACCCCTTCTGACCGCGAGGCGTCAGGCCGGTACGAGCCCGCGCAGCGGCCATGCCGTGTCGATGACCGCGTCCGGGGTGCCCTGACCGCGCAGGTACGCCTGGAAGTCCCGGGCCCAGCGGGCGTGCCAAGCGCCCTGGCGGCTGTGCAGGTCCGCGGGGGTGAGGCCGGCGACCTCCGGGTGCCGGGCGGCTATCGCCCGCGCGACCCCGACCGCGGCCAGGGCGTCCGCGCCCGCGTCGTGCGCGGCGTCGAGGGTGACCCCGTACACCCCGCACACCGCCTCCAGCGTCCGCTTGCCGCGCCGGTAGCGGTCCACGGCCCGGTCGATGGTCAGCGGATCCACCACCGGCCCGGTCTCCGCGCCGCCCAGCCGGTCGGCCAGCGAGGGCAGCCCGTGCCGGGCCAGCTCCGCCGCCAGCAGGGTCAGGTCGAAGGCCGCGTTGTACGCGACCACGACCGCACCGCCGCGCCAGTGCCGCACCAGCGCCGCCGCGACCTCGTCGGCGACCTCCCGGGCCGGCCGCCCTTCGGCGACCGCCCGCTCGGTGCTGATCCCGTGGATCGCCGATGCCTGGTGCGGGATCGGTATGCCCGGGTCCGCGAGCCAGCCGCGCCGCTCGCGCACCTCACCGCCCCGCACCTCGACGACCGCGGCCGTCACGATCCGCGACTCCCCCGGCTCCGTGCCGGTCGTCTCCAGGTCGAACCCGATCAGCACACCGCCGTGCCAGTCCCCCATGCCGCGCCCCTCCCCCGTACGTCCCCGTACTTTCGGTCAACGCCTTTCAGCCTGCCACGGCCCTCTGACAGTCGGACGGCGCCCCCTCAGGAGACCGGGCGGGAGTCCTCCCACACCGACTCGAATTCTTCCCGGTAGGTCGTGAACAGCCCGTGGTCCGCGTCCTTCGGAACCCCGCGCCCGCCGCCGCGCAGGACCAGGACCGGGGATTCCATGCCGCGCGCCCGGCGCAGGTAGGACTGGACCACCGCGATGCCCGAGGACTCCCCCTCCACGAGGTACGCCGTGAAGCGCGGGGTCTCGTCGAAGACGTGGATGTCGAAGCGCGACGGGTCCCGCAGCCCGGCCCGCACCCGGCGCACGTGCAGGATGTTCATCTCCACCGAGCGGCTCAGCTCGCCCTTGCGCAGACCGAGCTCCCGCTCGCGCCGCTTGACGGCGCTGCTGGCCGGGTTCAGGAACAGCAGCCGCACCCGGCAGCCGGCCTCCGTGAGCCGCACGAGTCTTCGGCCGGAGAAGTTCTGCACCAGCAGGTTCAGGCCTATGCCGATGGCGTCGAGCCGGCGCGCGCCGCCGAACAGGTCCTCCGCCGGGAGCTGCCGCTGCAGCCGCACCCGGTCCGGGTGGACCGAGATGACGTCCGCGTACCGGTCGCCCACCAGGTCCTCGACGGCGTCGATCGGCAGCCGGTCCGCCGCCGGCGAGCCCGCGCCGCCGCCCAGCACTTCCAGCAGCCGCGCCGAGGCGCGCTCCGCCTGCTCCAGCACGGGCCGCGACAGGGCCCGGTTGCGGGAGACGACGTTGCGCGTGACCTCCAGCTCGTCGAGGGCCAGCTCGATCTCGCGCCGGTCGTCGAAGTAGGGCTCGAAGCAGGGCCAGTGCTGGACCATGAGCTCGCGCAGCTGCGGCAGCGTCAGGAAGCTCAGCACGTTGTCGTCGGCCGAGTCCAGCAGGTAGCCCTTGCGCCGGCTGACCTCGCGTACGGCGACGGCCCGCTGCACCCACTCCTGTCCGGCGGGGCCGGCGGCCGCCACGACCCAGTCGTCCTCGCCGTGCACCGGCTGGTAGACGGGCCGCAGCACCGCCCCGATCACCGACCGCAGCCGCTGTTCGATGAGATTCAGCCAGATGTACGCACGGCCCGCGCGCTGCGCCCGCGTACGGACCTCGCTCCACGCCTCGGTGCCCCAGTCCAGCTCGGCCCCGGCCCGTGCGCTCCCGGCCGTCGGCGGGGCCAGCGACACCGCCCCGGCCGGTATCCCGCCGGGGGCCGCGCCTGCGGCGTCCGCCGGGCCGCCCTCGTGACTGCTGTCACCAGGGGGCAGCTCCAGACCTCCCGAGCTCACCCGTGCACCGCCTTCTGCGTCTGGACGCCCGTCTCCAGTGATCACGGAAGGGTACTCCGCGCGCGCCGCCCGATGCAGCCCGATGGTCCGTACACCGGCTGTCCGTTGACCCATTATCCGATGCGCGCATTGTCCACTGACCCGCATATCAGCTCTCCGGGTCACCCGGTAGGACCATCCCAAGTCCCCGTGTCGGGCCCCTCTTTCGGGGAAGATCTGCCAGTGACGTGGTCCACGCCGGATCAGCCCGAACCATCCGCCCGACAGCCGAACACGCCCGATGCACCGAAGGGAAGAGTCGTTATCTATGCAGGTCTGGCCGGGACAGGCGTATCCGCTCGGCGCCACTTACGACGGCGCCGGCACCAATTTCGCGGTCTACTCGGAGGCCGCCCGACGCATTGAGCTGTGCCTGCTCCACGACGACGGCTCGGAGACCGCGGTCGAACTGCGCGAGACCGACGCCTTCGTCCGCCACGCCTATCTGCCGGGCGTGATGCCCGGCCAGCGCTACGGATTTCGGGTGCACGGCCCGTACGAGCCCGAGCGCGGGACGCGCTGCAACGCGGCGAAGCTGCTCCTGGACCCCTACGCGCGGGCCATCGCCGGCAGCGTCGACTGGGGCGAGCAGGTGTACGGCTACCACTTCGGCCGGCCCGACTCCCGCAACGACCTGGACTCGGCCCCGCACACCATGAGCTCCGTCGTGGTCAACCCGTACTTCGACTGGGCCAACGACCGGTTGCCGCGCCACGAGTACCACCACACCGTGCTCTACGAGGCCCACGTGAAGGGCCTGACCATGCGTCACCCGGATCTGCCCGAGGAGCTGCGCGGGACCTACGGGGCGCTCGCGCACCCGGCGGTCATCGGGCACCTCACCAAGCTCGGGGTGACGGCGCTGGAGCTGATGCCGGTCCATCAGTCCGTCAACGACCACCGCCTGGTGGACGACGGGCTGAGCAACTACTGGGGTTACAACACCATCGGATTCTTCGCCCCGCACAACCGCTACGCCTCCGGGGACCGCGGCCAGCAGGTACTGGAGTTCAAGTCGGCGGTCCGGGCGCTGCACGAGGCGGGGATCGAGGTGATCCTGGACGTGGTCTACAACCACACGGCCGAGGGCAACCACCTGGGACCGACGCTGTCCTTCCGCGGGCTCGACAACGCCTCGTACTACCGGCTGGCGGAGGACCCGCGGCACTACATGGACACCACCGGCACGGGGAACTCGCTCCTCATGCGCTCGCCGCACGTGCTCCAGCTGATCATGGACTCGCTGCGCTACTGGGTCACCGAGATGCACGTGGACGGTTTCCGCTTCGACCTCGCGGCCACCCTGGCTCGCCAGTTCCACGAGGTGGACCGGCTGTCATCGTTCTTCGACCTGGTGCAGCAGGATCCGGTGGTGAGCCAGGTGAAGCTGATCGCGGAGCCCTGGGACCTGGGCGAGGGCGGCTACCAGGTGGGGAACTTCCCGCCGCTGTGGACCGAGTGGAACGGCAAGTACCGGGACACCGTACGGGATCTGTGGCGCGGGCAGCCGCGTACCCTCGCGGAGTTCGCCGGGCGGCTGACCGGGTCATCCGACCTCTACCAGGACGACGGCCGGCGGCCGCTCGCCTCCATCAACTTCACCACCTGCCACGACGGTTTCACCCTGAACGACCTGGTCTCGTACAACGAGAAGCACAACGAGGCCAACCGGGAGGGGAACCGGGACGGGGAGACCCACAACCGGTCCTGGAACTGCGGGGTGGAGGGGCCGACGGAGGATCCGGAGGTCCTGGAGCTCCGCGAGCGCCAGATGCGCAACTTCACGGCCACGCTGATGCTTTCGCAGGGCGTGCCGATGATCAGCCACGGCGACGAGTTCGGCCGTACCCAGGGCGGCAACAACAACGCCTACTGCCAGGACAACGCGCTGTCGTGGGTGACCTGGCCGGAGCCGGGCAAACCGCCGCCCGCCCTGCTGGAGTTCACCCGGCGGATGGTGTGGCTGCGGCGCGAGCACCCCGTGTTCCGGCGGCGCCGGTTCTTCCACGGCCGGCCGGTGGAGGGGACGCACGACGAGCTCTCCGACATCGCCTGGTTCACCCCTCACGGCGAGGAGATGCGGGCCCGCGACTGGCAGGCGCAGCACGCGCGGGCGCTGGCGGTGTTCCTCAACGGGGAGGCGATCTCGGAGCCCGGCAGCCGTGGGGAGCGGATCACCGACGACTCGTTCCTGCTGATGTTCAACGCGGGCGCCGAGCCGCAGGACTTCACCATCCCGGCGGGGCACGGGGCGCAGTGGCGGGTGGTCGTCGACACGGCCCGGGCCGAAGTGATGCCACCCGGCACCGGTCCGCAGTACGCGGCCGGCGACCGGGTGGCGCTGACGGGACGGTGCCTGGTGGTGCTTCAGCGCCCGGCGTAGGCGGCGCCGTCCCCCGCGGCCGGGGAGGAGGTCTGCCGGGCGGGGCCCGCTGCCCCGGGTGCGTGCGTACGGGCGGCGGGCACCCGGGTGAAGAGGGCCAGGCCCAGGCAGAGCGCGGCCGCCCCCACGGCCACGGCGAAGGCGGCGGGCGGCCCGTACGACTCGGCGAGCCGCCCCGAGAGCGGCAGCGCCACGGCCTGCCCGGCGACCAGCGAGCTGGCGGCGAAGGCCATGGCCTCGGCGAGCCGGGCGGGCTCCACGGCCCGCTCGGTGAGCGCGAACGCGGTGATCAGGTGGGGTGCGTAGGCGGCGCCGAGGACGGTGACGACCGCGTACAGCGGCCACAGGCCGTCGGTGAAGAGCAGCGGTACGGAGAGCGCCAGCGCGGCCCCGGTGGCCACCCGCCAGCGCAGCCGCAGTCCGAAGCGGGCGGGCAGCGCGCCGAGCGAGAGGCCGACGGCGGCGCTGACGACGCCCATGGCGGCGTACACGACCGCGGCTTGTTCCCGGACGCCCAACTCCATGGTGAGGGCGGCGATTCCGGCCTGGCAGGCGCCGAACATGGCGCCCTGGAGCGCGAGCGAGCCGCGCACGGCGTACACGACGCCCGGCGGCCGGACCCGGGCCGGGGCTCCGGCATCCTTCCGCGCGGGGTCCCCGGCCGAGACGGCGGCGGTCGGGTGCAGCGCGAAGGCGGTGCCGAAGACGGCGGAGAGGAGGGCGGCGCCCCCGAGGGCGATGGCGGGGTGCGCGACGATCGAGGCGATGCCGACGAGGGCCGGGCCGAGGACGAAGGAGACCTCGTCGAGGGTGCCTTCGAGGGAGTGGACGGCGCCCACCACGCTCTCCTCGGACCGGGTGCGGTGCGCCAGGGCCACGGACCGGGTCCGGGCGAGCGGCCCGATCAGCGGGACGGAGGCTCCGGTGACGGCGCCGATGGCGGCGAGCGGGAGGGTGGCGAGGTGGCCGAGCGCGCCGGCCACCAGAGCGGCGGTCGCGACGGAGTTGAGCGCGGCCGCGGTGAGGACGACGGGGCGCTGGCCGTGACGGTCGGCGAGCCGGCCAAGGACGGGTCCGCAGAGGACCTGGCCGCAGGAGAGGGTGCCGCCGACGATGGCGGCGGTGGCGATCGAGCCGCTGGTCTCGGCGACCAGCAGCACGCTTCCGAACTGGGACATCGCGACGGGCAGTCGGGCGAAGAAGGATATGAGGGGGAGTAGGGGGCCGGTCAGGGCGATGACTTTTCGATAGGTGTTGACGGTTCCAACCACTTGAGCGACGTTAACCCGGCGCAGTCACTCGGATGCATGGGGTAATGGCACGGAATCCGGCAGGGTGGGTACGTACGTTCTCATGAGCCAGTCGTACGCAGGTCATGAATTGGAATCTGATGTTCCGGCAGCGGTCGCCCCGGCGTCGACCTACCGCCTCCAGCTGCGTCCTGAGTTCCCCTTCGCGGCGGCCGAGGCGGCCGTGCCCTACCTCGCCACGCTCGGCGTCTCGCACCTCCACCTCTCCCCCGTGCTGGAGGCCGTGCCGGGTTCGGCGCACGGGTACGACGTCACCGACCACTCCCGGGTACGGGCGGAGCTGGGCGGCGAGCCGGGGCTGCGGGCCCTGGCGCGCACGGCCCGTGCGCACGGGCTCGGCCTGGTGCTCGACATCGTGCCGAACCACATGGCGGTCCCGTCGCCGCTGCGACTGAACCGGCCCCTGTGGGAGGTCCTGCGGGACGGGCCGGACTCGCCCTTCGCCCGCTGGTTCGACATCGACTGGGAGGCGGGCGGCGGGCAGGTACTGCTGCCCGTGCTCGCCGCCCCCCTCGAAGAGGCGGCCGAGGGAGAGCTGAAGGCCGACGGGGACGTACTGCGGTACGGGGAGCAGGAGTTCCCGCTGCGGGAGGGCACGGCGGGCCTGGCGCTGCCCGAGCTGCTGGCCGCGCAGTGGTACCGCCCGGCCTGCTGGCGGGAGGCCAGGACCTCACTCAACTACCGCCGCTTCTTCACCATCTCGGAACTGATCGGGGTCCGCGTGGAGGACCCGGAGGTATTCGACGCCACCCACGCGAAGGTGTTGGAGCTGGTTCGGGAGGGGGTCGTGGAGGGGCTCCGGATCGACCACGTGGACGGCTTGGCGGACCCGGAGGGGTACCTGCGGCGGCTGCGGACGGCCGTGGGCGAGGACTGCTGGGTGGTGGTGGAGAAGATCCTGGCCCGCGGGGAGCGGCTGCCACCCGCGTGGCCGGTGGCGGGCACCACCGGGTACGACGCGCTGCACCGGGTGGACGGGGTGTTCACCGACCCGGCGGGCACCCGCCGACTCGCCGAGCGGTACCTGGAGTTCACCGGGCTCCCGGTCTGGGAGGAGACGGCCGAGGCCTGCGCCCGGGCGGTGCTGACCGGGGATCTGGCTGCCGAGCTGGCGGCGCTGCAGCGCCTGGCCGGGGCGGAACTGTCCGATGCGGTACGGGAGCTGCTGGTCGCCTATCCCGTTTACCGTCCGTACCCCGGGGAGGCCGAACTGCCGGCCGGGGCCCTGGAGCGGGCCGCCGCGCGGGCCGGCTCCGGCGCGGTGGCCGGCGTAGGCGAACTGCTGCTGCGGGACCCGGCGTTCGCGGCGCGCTTCGCACAGACCTCTGCCGCCCTGCGGGCGAAGTCCCTGGAGGACCGGGCGTTCTACCGGTACGCCCCGCTGCTGTCGGCCACCGAGGTGGGCGGGGAGCCCGGGGATCCGGCGGTGCCGGTGGCGGAGTTCCACGCGTACTGCGCCGGGCTCGCGCGAGACTGGCCCGGGACCGGGACGGTGCTGTCCACGCACGACACGAAGCGCAGCGCGGACGTCCGGGCCCGGATCTCCGTGCTCTCGCAGGACCCGGAGCTGATGGGCACGCCGGCCGGGGCCGATCCCCAACTCGCCTGGGTGGCACGGCAGACGGCGATCGGACTCGGCGAGGCCCCGGAGCGCGCCGAGCGGCTGGAGCAGGCCCTGCTCAAGGGCGCCCGGGAAGCGGCTCTGCACACGAGCTGGACCGAGCAGGACGCGGCGTACGAGGCCGCCATCGGACAGTACGTCCGGTCCGTGCGGTCCGTCCCGGCCGACGATGCGTTCGCCGAGGCCGCCCGCGCGAACCAGCTCGGCATGGCGCTGCTGCACCTGGCGATGCCCGGGGTCCCGGAGGTCTACCAGGGCGCGGAGACCGAGTACCGGGCCCTGGTCGACCCGGACAACCGCCGCCCGGCCTGCTTCCCGCGCGAGGAACTGGGCCGGCTGGACGCGGGGGCCGTGCCCCGCGGCCCCGCGCAGGAGAAGCTGGCGCTCACCGCCGCCCTGCTGCGGCTGCGCCGGAGCCGGCCCGGGCTGTTCGCCGGCTACACCCCGCTCGCGGCGCGGGGCCCGGCGGCGGAGCACTGCGTGGCCTTCGCCCGCTCGGCCGGCCTGGTGGCGGTGGCGACCCGGCTCTCGCACCGGCTCTCGGGCGCGGGCGGCTGGCGGGACACGTCCCTGGCGCTGCCGCCGGGATGCTGGGTCCCGCTGCTGCCCGGGGCGGTGCAGGAAGCCTCGTACGGCGGCGAGGCAGCGCTGGCCGAGCTGCTCAGGGACGGTCCCGTCGCGGTCCTGGTCCACCGGGAGTAACCCGGCGAGGGCGGCGGTGCCCCGGTGCCCGTGCGGCCGGGGCTCCGCCCCCGGACCCCCGCGCCTCACCCGCCGGCGAGGCCCCGGCCCGGGCGGACGCCAGTGCGGGGCGCGCGGAGTGGTAGGCGGCGGGCGCGGCGGGCATGGCATCTCCTGTGACCCTCACCCGTGACATGTGCTACCCCACCCCCCACGAACTCGCCCTGGCCGCCCGCGCCCTGGCGGACGAGCACCCCGCCCTGGTCCGGCTCCGCCAGGCCGGGGCCTCGCGCGCCGGGGAGCCGCTCTGGCTGCTGTCCGTCGGGGGCCACGACCACCGAGACCGCCGCGACCGTCAAGTCCGCCCCCGCAACGTCCTCGTCGTCGCCGGGGCCCACGCCAACGAGCCCGTCGGCGGCGCCACCGCCCTCGCCCTCGCCCGCCGCGTCATCCGCGACCCCGCGCCCCGCGTCGGCTGCGGCTGGCACTTCCTGCTCTGCGCCGACCCCGACGGCGCGGCCCTGCACCGCACGCCCCGCCCGTACTCCCTCCTCGACTACCACCGCAACTTCTTCCGGCCGCCCGGCCCCGAACAGCCCGAGTGGGCCCCGTCTTTACTGCCCCCGGACCGGCTGCCGCCGGAAACCCGCGCCCTCACCGCCCTCATCGACGAACTGCGCCCCGCCCTCCAGGTATCCCTCCACGGCACCGACCTCGGCGGTTCCTGGGTGCAGCTCACCCGGGACATACCCGGCCTCGCCGAGCCCTTCGGCAAGTCCGCCGCCGAGCTGCGCATCCCGGTGGAGACCGGGGCCTCCGACGCGGCCGGCTGGCCCTCCCCCGGACCCGGGATCTTCGTGATGCCCGAGCCGGGCACCCCGGCCGCAGGAGCCTTCCACCCGGAGGACACCCGGCTCAGCACCTGGTACCACGCCCACCGGTACGCCGGCACGACCGCGATCGTCGAAGTCCCGATGTGGGCCTCGGACCTGGTGGACGACCCCGCCCCGCACCCCGACCCGCGCGGCGCCCTGCGGATGCTGGCCGGGCGGCTCACCGAGGAGGCGGCCCGGGTCGCCGCCCTGCGGGGCGGGATCCGCACCACGGACCCGCTGACGGCCCCGCTGCTGCGCGCGGTGGACTGGACGCTCGCGCTGATCCCGCGGATCACCGTCGAGTGGACGGGCCCCGGGGCCCCCGCCGAGGCGACCTCGGCGTACATCGGGAGCATCGACGCCTTCGGGCGGAGACTGTCGCTGCGCGCCGCCGCGATGCTGCTGCGGGTCCTGCGGGCACAGGGGCATCCGGCGGCGTCCGGGGTGGACCGGCTCGTGACGGGGTGGTGCGAGGAGTTCGCGGCACGGTTCCAGGCCCGTTGGGTGCCGGTGGCCACGCAGGTGGAGCACCAGTCCCGGACCGTCCTGGCGGCGTACGAAAGACTCGCGGCGGTCCGCCGGTGACCGGCAGGTGATCAGCTCACCCGCAGGTGATCAGCCGGGCGGCGAACCGGGCGGGCGCGGCGCGGCGCGGGCCTCTCGGACGCGATGTGCTCGTGGATGAGCTAGGCCAGGCGGGGCAGGTCCTCGGGGCGCGCGGGGCGCGCGGTGCGCACCACGGGCGTGTGGTCCATGGACGCCGTCCTGCGCACCGGACCCGCGCACCGCCCCGGCGGGGTCCCCCGCCGGGTCCACGACGGCCGACCCGATCAGCTCGCGGACAGCCGGAAGCTCATCCGCCCGAACCCGATCTGGTCCCCGTCGTGGACCACGGCCGAGCCCGTCACCCGACGCCCGTTGACGGTCGTGCCGTTCGTCGAGCCCAGGTCCGTCAGCACCCACGCCCCGCCGCGCATGCTCAGTTCGGCGTGCGCCCGCGAGACGGTCTCGTGGCTGAGCCGCAGCCCGTTGCCCGGGTCGCGGCCTATCCGCAGCGGCCCGGCGGCGGGATGCGGCAGCAGCAGCTTGGGCAGCTTCTCGGCGGCCCAGGCCCGCCGCACGCCCACCGACACGGCGGAGGCGCGCCCCACCCAGCCGAACAGCCGACGGGTCCAGGGGCTTTCGGCGCCCTCGCGCCCCTGGAGGTCTGCGATGAGGACGGCGAGGTCCTCGGAGCGGCGGGCGACCAGGGCGAGTTCCATCCGGCGCACAAACGTGTCGTGCGACAGCTTGCCGAGCGCGGCTCCCTCCCTGAGCTGGCCCAGCGCCCTGTCGCGCTCGGCGTCGGAGAGCCGTGGCGCGGGGTAGGCGGGGAACTCGAAACTGGACGTCACAGGGTGATTGTCGGCCCGTCAGGGCCGGAGTGTCCAGAACTCCCCCGCCGTCCCCGGAATGATGGGCCGGACAGGCATGCTGGGGTACCGCCGCAGACGAGGGGACCGTCCGTGCAGTTCGAGGTGTGGGCACCGCTGACAGGTCGGGTCGCCATGCGGCTTGACGACGCCACGTACGACATGGCGCGCGATCCGGACCGGGAAGGCTGGTGGGTCGTGGAGGCCCCGGCGGCCGACGGGTCCCGGTACGGGTTCCTGCTGGCGGACGGCGAAGGCGGCGACGGGGGACCCGTGCGCCCCGACCCCCGCGGGCGACGGCTGCCCGACGGACCCGACGGCCTCTCGGCGGTGGTCGACTTCACCTCCCTCACCCCCCGTACGCCCTCGCCCCGCACCCCGCTCCAGGACGCGGTCCTGTACGAGCTGCACATCGGCACCTTCACCCCCGAGGGCACCTTCGACGCGGCCGCCGACCGCCTCGGCCACCTCACCGGCCTCGGCGTCACCCACGTCCAGCTGATGCCGGTCTGCTCCTTCCCCGGCCGCCACGGCTGGGGGTACGACGGGGTCGCGCCCTGGGCGGTGCACGAGCCGTACGGGGGCCCGGCCGGGCTCGCCCGGTTCGTGGAGGCGGCCCACACCGCCGGGCTCGGCGTCGTACTGGACGTGGTCCACAACCACCTCGGCCCCTCCGGCAACCACCTCCCCTCCTTCGGCCCCTACTTCACGGACACCCACCACACCCCCTGGGGCGCGGCGGTGAACCTCGACGCGCCCGGCTCCGACGAGGTCCGCTCGTACCTCCTCGGCAGCGCCCTCGCCTGGCTGCGGGACTACCGGATCGACGGGCTCCGGCTGGACGCCGTCCACGCGCTCGCCGACGGGCGGGCGCTGACCTTCCTGGAGGAGCTGGCGGCGGCGGTCGACGAGCTCGCCGCCGAGACCGGCCGGCCGCTGTTCCTGATCGCCGAGTCCGACCAGTGCGACCCGCGTACGACCACCCCCCGCGCGGTCGGCGGCCTGGGCCTGCACGCCCAGTGGAACGACGACTTCCACCACGCCCTGCACTGCGCGCTGACCGGCGAATCCCAGGCCTACTACGCCGACTTCGCCGAAGCCCCGCTCGCCGCCCTCACCAAGACGATGACCCGGGCCTTCTTCCACGACGGGACCTGGTCCTCCTTCCGCGGCCGCCACCACGGCCGCCCGGTGGACCGCGGCCGCACCCCCGCGCACCGCTTCCTGGGCTACGCGCAGACCCACGACCAGATCGGCAACCGGGCGCTGGGCGACCGGCTCGCCGCCTCGCTCTCCCCCGGGCTGCTGGCGTGCGCGGCCACGCTGGCGCTGACGGGGCCGTTCGTGCCGATGCTGTTCATGGGCGAGGAGTGGGGAGCGGGCACGCCGTGGCAGTACTTCACCGACCACCCCGACCCGGAGCTCGCCGAGGCGGTACGCACCGGCCGGCGCCGGGAGTTCGCGGCGCACGGCTGGAAGGCCGAGGAGATCCCCGACCCCCAGGACCCGGCCACCCGGGAGCGCTCCTGCCTGGACTGGGCCGAGCCCGGCCAGACCCCGCACGCCCGCCTGCTGGACTGGTACCGCACCCTCGTCACGCTCCGCCGCACCCACCCGGACCTGCGCGACCCCGACCTGGCAACGGTCCGGGTCGCGCACGACGAGGAGCGGCGCTGGCTGACCTTCCGGCGGGGGGACATCCGCGTCGTGGTGAACTTCGCCGGGGAGCCGACGACGATCGCGCTGGGCGGCAACGGGGTGCGGGTGCTGGCCGCCTGGGCCCCCGCCGACCACCCGGGTCCCGACGGGCGGATCCACGTACCGGGCGAGTCGGCGGTGATCCTCGGGCCGTGACGGGGTCCCGCCCCCGCCCTGCTCGACGATCTGCCTGCTCGACGATCTGCCCTACTCGACGATCGCGAGCTCCCGGGGCGCGTGGTTGAAGCTGCGGCCGCCGTCCCGCGTGACCGTGACGATGTCCTCGATGCGCACGCCGAAGCGGCCGGGGAGGTAGATGCCCGGCTCCACGGAGAAGCACATGCCGGGGACCAGCGGCTGCTCCTCGCCCTCGACCATGTACGGCGGCTCGTGCGTGGTGACTCCGATGCCGTGGCCGGTGCGGTGGATGAACCGCTCGCCGTAGCCGAATTCGGTGATCACCGCGCGGGCCGCCCGGTCGATGTCCTGGCAGGCGGCGCCCGGCCGGACCGCCGCCACCCCGGCCTGCTGGGCCTCGCGGACGATGTCGTGGACGCGCTGCTCCTCGGCCGTGGGCTCGCCCACGTGCACGGTGCGGGAGATGTCGGAGCCGTAGCCGTGCTTGAGGCCGCCGAAGTCCAGGACCACCATGTCGCCGTGCCGGATGACGCGGTCGCCGGCCTCGTGGTGCGGGTTGGCGCCGTTGGGGCCGGAGCCGACCACCGTGAAGTCGACCTGGGAGTGGCCGTGGACGCGCAGCAGCGCGGCCAGGTCGGCGGCGACGTCGCTCTCCCGCCGCCCGGCGAAGGGGACGTGCAGGATCTGGGCGTACGCGGCGTCGGCGGCTTCCCCCGCCGCCGCGAGCCGTGCCAGCTCCCGCTCGTCCTTGACGGCGCGGAGCATCGGCAGCGCGTCGGTCAGCGGCACGTACGAGGTCGTCGGCAACTCCCGCTGCAAGCCGAGGAGATGCAGGGCCCAGGTGTTGTCGCTGACCCCGAAGCGCCCGGCCACGTCCAGCAGCGGGGAGGCCACCGCGTACGGGTTCTTGCCGTCGGCCCAGTCGCGCAGGCTCAGCGCGGCCGCGCCCGGCGCCTTGACCGCGTCGGGGGCCTCCAGCGCGGGTACGACGAGCACCGGGTCCTGCCCGGCGGCGAGCACGAGCAGGGTCAGCCGCTCGGTGTCGACGGGCCGGTAGCCGGTGAGGTGGGTCAGGTCGGGCCCGGGGGCGATCAGCAGGCCGGCCAGTCCTGCATCGGCGGCGCTCTGCGCGGCGGCGGCCATGCGGGCGGCGTAGTCGGCGGAGGTGAACTCCTCCGATGTGACGGCGTCCGGTGCGGTGGCGTCGGATGCGAGGGCGTGGGATGCGAGGGCGTGGGATGCGAGGGCGCCGGATTTCACGTCAGATTCCATACGGGGATCCTGCCGTGAGCCGTGCGGCGAGCGCAGCGGCCGCGCCGGTCGGGGTTCCGGGCGAGAGGAGTTCGCTGCGGTGCACCAGGCGCGACCCGGTCAGCGGTACGGCCACCCCCGCCCCGGCGGCCTGCGCCACCCGCAGCGGCAGTACGACCAGGCCGTGCCCGGCCGCGGCCAGGGCGCACAGCGCGTGCAGATCGGTGCCCTCGTAGCGCAGGGCCGTGCGGGTCCCGGGCGGCGCCGTCCCGATGCCGGGGGCGTCGATCCAGCGCGCGTCGGCCAGATCGTCGAGCCGCAGCGCCGCCCGGCCCGCGCACGGGTGCCCGGCCGGGAGCAGCACGGCCAGGGGCTCCTCCGCCACGCCGGTGACGGTGAGCGGGGCCACGTCGGGCAGCCGCAGCGGATCGCTGATCGCGGCGAGCCCGTCCACCAGCCCGAGGTCGCAGCCGCCGGTGGCGACGGCTGCGGGCACCTGGGCCGGGGACAGCACGTGCAGGGTGACCCCGGAGGCGGGCAGGGCGGCGAGCAGCCGGGGCCCGACGGACAGCGGTGAGGCCGCGAGCGCGACCCGCCCGGGCGGCGCGGCGGCCAGCCGCAGTACGTCGGCCCGTGCCGCGTCGAGCCGCAGCAGCAGCGGGCCGGCGTGCTCCAGCAGCCGCGCACCGGCCGCCGTCGGGGCCACGGGCCGCCGGGTGAGCAGCTCCACCCGCAGGTCGCCCTCCAGCGCGGCGATGTGCTGGGACACGGCGGACTGGGTGTACCCGAGCTCGCGGGCTGCGGCCGAGAAGGAGGCTAGGCGCGCCACGGTGGTGAAGGTGCGCAGCAGATGCGGATCCATGCGGCCAGCTTGTCATCGATTGCCATCAGCACTGCTTATGGAGTGTGAAGGAACAATCGTTGGCGCTGAAGTGGATCCCGGCCGCAGGATGATCGCCATGACCACCACCGCAGACATCGCGCAGACCTCCCACACCCCCCGGACCGGGAAGATCGCGCGGATCGCCCTCGTCGGCGACCGCTCCCCGCACGTCACGTCGCACGTCCGCGTCCCCCTGCTGCTCGACGCGCTCGCCTCCCGCGATGCCCTGGTCGTCGACGCGTACTGGATCCCGACCGCCGACGCCGAGGCCTGGGCCGCCTCCGGGGCGCTGGCCCGCTTCGACGGGGTCTGGGTGCTGCCCGGCAGCCCGTACGCCAGCGAGGCCGGGGCGCTGGCCGCCATCCGGGTGGCCCGGGAGGAAGGCATTCCCTTCCTCGGGACCTGCGGCGGCTTCCAGCACACGCTGCTGGAGTACGCCCGCTCCGTGTGCGGACTGACGGCGGTCGCGCACGCCGAGAACGACCCCTGCGCCGAGGACATGCTGATCGCCCCGCTGGCCTGCTCGCTGGTCGGGCACCAGGGCCTCGTACGGGCCGAGCCCGGGTCGCTCGCCGAGTCCGTGCTCGGCGCCGAGCGGTCGATGGAGCACTACCACTGCAACTACGGGCCCGAGCCGCGCCACCTGCCGGCGCTCGCCGAGCACGGGCTGCGGCTGTCGGGGCACGACGAGGACGGCCAGGTGCGGATCGCGGAGCTGCCCGGGCACCCCTTCTTCCTGGCGACCCTCTTCCAGCCCGAGTTGTCCGGGGACGGGACAAAGCCGCACCCGATCGTCCGGGCCTTCGCCGCGGCAGCCGTCGAGCGCGCCGCCTCGCACTCCGCCTCGCACTCCGATGCGCGCGCCGACCTCGCTGCGGCGCAATAACGCGTCGCAGGACCACCCCGCTGATCGGCTATGCTGTGCATGCACATCGAACGGGCGGTCCGCCGCCCGTCGTGGTGGGTGTAGCTCAGTTGGTAGAGCACCTGGTTGTGGTCCAGGTGGCCGCGGGTTCAAGTCCCGTCACTCACCCTGTTGATCCCGTGGGGGTACGAGGTTTTCCTCGTACCCCCACGGGCTTTTTCGCATCCACGGTCCGTATCCACCTCAGGAAAACGATGCGCCGAGAGAGAATCCCCGCGCTGCTGGTGGCGGCGGGCTGCGTCCTGGTGTGGGCGCTCGACTGGATCACCGTGGCCGAGCCGCGCGCCTGGACCGTCCTCGCCTCCGGCGCCGTCGTCGGCGCGGTGGCCCTGCTGCCGGGCCGCTGGACCCGGCTCTCCCTCGACCGCCGGGCGCTGCTCGCCGCCCCCTTGTCCCTCGCGGTCACCGCCGCGCTGCTGCTGCCGGACCGGGGCACCGGCGGCAGTTGGGGGCTCCTGGAGTCGGCCGCGCTGCTGGTGCTGCTGGCCCGGTGCGCCCGGCACACCGCCCCGCGCCGGGTGATCGCGCTGTGCCTGCTGCTGTGGGCCGCGGCCGCCGCGGCGCCGTTGCGGATGCCGAGCGACGACACCGCGGAGAGCGCCGCGTTCGCCCTGACCCTGGCCGCGGCCGCGGCCGCCGGGTTCGGCGGCTACCTGCGGATCCTGGACCAGCGCCGGGCCCGCGCCGTCGCGGCCGTACGGGAGCACGAGCGGCACGAACTCGCACGTGACCTGCACGACTTCGTGGCCCACCACGTCACCGGGATCGTCGTACAGGCCCAGGCCGCCCAGGCGATCCGGGAGAGCGCCCCCGAGCGCCTGGACCCGCTGCTGCGCTCCATCGAGCAGGCGGGCGCCGAGACGCTGGACTCCATGCGCCGGCTGGTCCGCGTACTGCGGGAGCAGGACTCCGGATCCGTACGGCCGCAGGACCTGCCGGCCGAGCTGAGCCGGCTCGTCGCGGACCGGCCGGGGGCCGTACTGGAGCTGGCGCAGGCGGTACGGGGCGTGCAGCTCGCCCCGGAGGTGGAGACCTCGGTGCACCGGCTGGTCCAGGAGGCGCTGACCAATGTGACGCGGCACGCTCCGGGCGCGCGGTCCACGCGGGTGAGGCTCACCACAGACGGCGTACGCCTGACGGTGGAGGTCGCCAACGACGCCGGGGACCGGCGCGGCCACACTCCGCCCGGCGGCCGCGGCGGACTGGGCCTGATCGGGCTGCGCGAACGGATCGAGGCGGTGGACGGCGTGCTCACCGCCGGTCCGGCGGAGGGCGGGGGCTGGCGGGTGACCGGCGTCTTCCCGCTGCTGCCCGGCCTGGCAGGATCAAGGGTATGAACAGGGACATCCGGGTACTGATCGCCGACGATCAGGAGATGGTTCGCACCGGCTTCGCGCTGATCCTGGGCGCACAGGGCGACATCGAGGTGGTCGGCGAGGCCCGGGACGGCGCGCAGTGCGTGGAGCTGGCCCGGCGGCTGCGCCCGGACGTGTGCCTCGTCGACGTACGGATGCCCGGGCTGGACGGGATCGAGGTGACCCGGCTGCTGGCCGGGCCGGGGGTGGCCGATCCGCTCCGGGTGGTGATCGTCACCACCTTCGACCAGGACGACTACCTGTACGGGGCGCTGCACGGCGGGGCCTGCGGCTTCCTGCTCAAGGACGCGGGGCCCGCGCTGCTGGTGGAGGCGGTACGGGCGGCCGCGCGCGGGGACGCGCTGGTCTCGCCCGCGGTCACGGTCCGGCTGCTGAAGCGGCTCGGCGAGCACCCGGGGCCGAGCCCGGGCCCGGCCCCGGTCACGGGCGCGGGGGGCGCGGCGGGCGGCGCCGGGCGGCAGCCGCTGTCGGAGCGGGAGCTGGACGTCGTCCGGGTGGTGGCGCGCGGGCTGACCAACCAGGAGATCGCGGGCGAGCTGTTCATCTCGCTGTCCACGGTCAAGACCCACCTGGTCTCGGTGCAGGCCAAGCTGGGGCTGCGCAACCGGGTGGAGATCGCCGCCTGGGCCTGGGAAACCGGCGCGGTGGGCCCGCAGGGCCCGGTTCGTGACGGGTCGTGACGGAGCCAATTCGGCAGGTAGTAATTAGGTGAATCCCTGACTGAATTCCCGTCAATAAACCCTTGTCGATTATTTCGATTCGGTAACTGCGCCGCCGTGAAGGCCTGGACCATTACCTCAAGGGATGCTCAACTCCCTTGATTTCATTGACAATTGAGTGTTCGTCAAATCCGGCCGACAGGTAACGGAATGATTTCTTGACGCCCACTCCCGTTTGTCCGAATTCTCCTCCGCATCCGTCTGGCAGGCTTCCGCAGCACCCGGTCACTCCGATCACGATTTGAGGTGCGCATGACAGGACGTCGCAGACGGCGGGAACACCGGCGCAAACCCCGCCGGTTCATACTTCTCACCGCCGCCACGGCCACGGCGGCGGTGATCGCCGCCGGCATCGCCTACTCCGGAATCGGCGACGGCGCCCAGGCCGCGTCGCCCGCACTGGCATCCGGAGCCGCCGCGGACGCCGCCCCGGCCGCCGCCCCCGCCCGGGACCAGGACCCGGACCCCATCGTGGGCGCGCCCGCCAACGACGGCGGACGCGGCATGGTCTACGACGGGCTCCAGGCCGCTCCGAAGGGCGACCGGTGCGCCGGCGTCTACCGCACCGGAGCGGGCCTGTGCACCCACGGCCCCGACGCCCCGCCCACGGGCGTCGACATCAAGAAGGACATCGTCCCGGCCGTCGCCACCAAGGCCGCGGCGGCCGATCCGGCCCGCCCCGCGGCCGAGGACCCGGCGACCACGCAGGACGGCGGGCGTCCTCAGGACGCGCCCGCCGCCGCCGATGCCGCGGGCGCCAAGACCGCCGCCGCGCCCGCGCCCGGCCCCTCCACCGCCGCGGCCGGTGACAAGGCCGTCGCCGCGGGTCCCGCGGGCCAGACCGTCCAGTGCGACGGCGACGGCAGCACCGGCAACCGCGTGCAGGTCGCGTACGTCCACGGCCCCGGCCGGGACCGCTTCTCCGAGTACGCCGCCTCGTTCCGCAAGTGGGCGGCCGACGCCGACCTCATCTACTCGACGAGCGCCCAGGAGACGGGCGGGATCCGCCACATCCGCTACGTGACGGCCGCCGACTGCACTCCGACCGTGCTCAACATCGAGCTCCCGGATTCGGCGCTGTCCGAGTTCAGCGCGACCAACGCCGCGCTCGCCGCGAAGGGCCTGGACCGCCGGGACCGCAAGTACATGATCTTCGCGGACACCCAGGTCTACTGCGGCATCGGCACCTTCAACGGCGACGAGCGCCCCGGCCAGGCCAACCAGAGCAACTTCGGCCCCTCCTACGGGCGTACGGACTCCGGCTGCTGGGGCGGCCACACCGCCGCGCACGAACTCGGCCACAACCTGGGCGCGGTCAACAACAGCGCCCCGAACACCAGCCGCGGCGCCCACTGCACCGACGAGTTCGACGTCATGTGCTACTCGGACACCCCGTACTACCCGCAGATGCGCAACATCTGCACCAACCAGGCGTCCGAGAACATCCTGGACTGCAACCACGACGACTACTTCCACACCAGCCCGAAGCCGGGCAGTTACCTGGCCACGCACTGGAACATCGCCGACAACCAGTTCCTGATGCGCGACAACGGCGGCACCGACCCCGGTCCGAACCCGAAGCCGACCCCGACGCCGACCAAGAAGCCGACGCCGACCCCGACCAAGAAGCCCACCGGCGGACCGGCCGTGACGGCGGGCCAGATCCGGTCCGACTCCGTCGTGGTGAGCTGGCCCAAGGTCGAGGGCGCCGCCTGGTACCAGGTGCTGCTCAACGGGAAGCACCTGACCTGGGTCCAGTCCCAAGTGCTGCGGATCTACAACCTCCAGCCCGGCACCTCGTACTCGGTCGCCGTCTCCGTCCGCGACGGCTCCGGCCGGGACAGCGGCGCCGGCCAGGCCGCGTCCTTCCGTACGCAGCGCACCGACGGCGGCGCGACCACCCCGGGCACCCGCTACGCGCTCGGCAACGGGAGCACCGGCATGGCCGCCGAGCTGTGGGGCGGCCGCAGTGGCGACGGCACCGTGCTCGTCGGGTCCCGTGCCAACGGCTACGCGCAGCAGCAGTGGTTCTTCGACGACGCGGGCGGCGGCCAGGTCCGCATCCGCTCCGCGGCCTCCGGCAAGTGCCTCCAGCCCGGCGGCGCACCGGCCGCGGGCATGTGGGTCGCGCAGCAGCCGTGCGGCTCGGGCGGCGCGCAGGCCTGGCGGCTGACGTCCCGCGGCGGCGCGGTGACCGTCACGGACCCGGGCGGCGGCTTCGCCCTGACCGTGAGCAACCGGCCCTACTACGGGACCTGGCTGCTGGAACTCCAGCGCACGGACGGCCGCGCGGCCCAGCTGTGGACCGTGCAGAAGGCCGGCTGACCCATCCGGCTGACCGCATGACCGCTTGACCGCCCGACACCGGCTGGACGGCCGCCTCCCCCGGCCGTCCAGCCCGGGGGCGGGCGCCGCCGCGGGGGCCGGCGCCCCCCCCCGGGCGGCCGCCGCGGCCGCCCCGGCCGCCCCGACCACCCGGCCGGCCCGC